>JALZUU010000189.1 GCA_023300665.1 Saprospiraceae bacterium
ATTAAGAATTAGAAAAATTCGCTTTTATCTGATCCAACAAAGCACTTAAATTTAAAGTATCTTCTAGAGACCAAAAACTATTTTCTTGCTTATCATTACTCAGGTCTTCCATCACGGCTGCGGCTTCTGCCTGATAACCAACCTGTGGATAATCGAATGCAAAAGACCGTTCTTCCCCTTTAGTATTTGTTAGGATAAATGATTTTGCCTCATGCCATCGACTAGGAATAATAATTTTTCCTTTGGTACCATAAATCTCTGCAACCGTTGGACTTTCATGTAGAATAGTGGAAGATAAGATCGCCATCTTTCCAGCAGGATATTCAAATAACATTGCATTAGATTCATCTACTCCGGTAGATCCTGTAAATGCCATTGCTTTTACTCGATTTGGCTTGCCTAAAATAAGGGTAGCAAGAAATGCAGGATAAATACCAATATCCAACAGAGCACCTCCTGCTAATTCAGGATTAAACAATCGACTCTTTGGATCAAAAGTAGCTTGAAAACCAAAATCTGCTTTAACGGTGAGTACTTCACCAATCTGACCTTCATTAATTAACGTAATTATTTTTTGAATGGCAGGTAAAAAACGCGTCCAAAGTGCTTCCATCAAATAGGTTTGCTGATTACGAGCAGTAGTTACCATTTGTTGAACTTCCAGTGAATTAATACCCATTGGCTTTTCACATAGCACAGGAATCTTATTATTTAAAAACAGTAAAGTGTTTTTACAATGTTCACTATGTGGGGTTGCAATATATACGATATCTAGTTCGGGACAACTAACTAAATCTTCATAACTACCATAAGCATGAGGTGCATTGTATTGATTGGCAAATTCTTGTGCCCGATCCAAAGACCTAGAAGCTACACCGTGCAATCGAGCGTTGGGCAACGTCAGTAAATCTTTTACAAACTTATGTGCAATCTTACCAGGACCAATAACCCCCCAGTTAAATATTTTTTTTGAGGTCATTGCTTTTATTTTTTCAATAAATGCAGTACACCTGCAGTCATCGTTGTGACACCTGTACGGATGGTTGGTTTTGGTAGCGGCGCATATTTGCTGGAGTGTAAAGAAGGTAAAGTTTCACCAGAAGCTTTGGCCTTTTCAACTATTTCTGGATCAACACTTCCCAACCAATATAACAAAATAGGCACTTTTTCTTCTGTGCGTCCATAACGACCAAAATCTTCACCTCCCATCACAGGTGATAGCATCAATACTTGTTCTGTTCCAATAGCAGATTGAAAGACTGGAAAAAGTGTTTCGACTAAGCTCTTATCATTAAATAAAGCAGGAGTAGATTCATTTCGAACGGTAACTACCGGCAATTCATCTTCGTGCAATCCAGCAGACAACCCTACTCCACGACAAGTTCTTTTTATTTTTTCCAATATTGCTGTTCGAACTTCCTCTTTATAAGAGCGAAGTGTTAGTTCTAATTTCACTTCATTAGGAATAACGTTTCCTTTTGAGCCTCCATGAATCGAACCAACCGTTAACACACCTGGATCTAAAGGAGAAATTTCTCGACTGATAATCGTCTGAAAATCAAGGATCAAGCGCGCAGATAAAACAATTGGATCGATGGTCGTATGTGGGTAAGCACCATGCCCGCCGTGGCCAGTAATCGTAATATCCACCATGTCTACATTGGCCATCGCATATTCTGCACAGACACCAATTTGTCCGGCAGGCAATCCACTACTAACATGCAAAGCAAGCGCATAATCTGGTTTTGGAAATTTCTCATAAAGTCCATCTGCCAACATTGCTTTGGCACCACCACTCCGTTCTTCTGCTGGTTGTCCAATAAATACTAACGTGCCACTCCATTCATCTTTTCGAGCCGCAAGATTCCGAGCGGTACCCGCCCATACGGTCATGTGCATATCATGTCCACAGGCATGCATAACGCCGACTTCTTTTCCATCGGCATCTTTGGTTTTCACTTTGCTTGCATATGGGAGGCTGGTTGCTTCTACAATCGGTAAAGCATCCATATCTGCACGGACTAAAACAGTAGGTCCAGTACCATTTTTCATTACCCCTACGACTCCGTAACCACCTATATTTTCGGTAACGGTGAATCCTACAGTTCGAAGTTCTTCCGCCATTCGTTTCGAGGAAGCTACTTCATGAAAAGATAATTCTGGATTTGCATGGAGATGTTTGTATAAATCCTCTAGATAAGTTATATCTTTATCGTTTGGAGAAACATCTTGACAAAATAAATTCGTCGTGAAAAATACGACAATGATCGTTAGTAGTGTATATTTTTTCATGATGAGAAATGGTATAAGAATTGTAAAAATTAATCAATCAAAAATCGGATACAACCAAAATCTGAATACGTAGAGTAGAGATATATTTTAAAGTAGAATAATCTACTATACAAAAGTACAAATTAGAATTCAGAGTTTTAACTATGGAAGCAATTGATTTAGTCAAGATAAATTTTAACCCGGAGCAACTAAAACTATTAAATGTATGTTTGGCCTTTTTGATGTTTGGTGTAGCATTGGATATTAGTCGAAAGGATTTTTTATATGTTTTAAAAGCTTGGCGTTCAATTCTAGTTGGTCTCATCTCACAGTTGGTTTTTCTGCCAGTTCTTACCTTAATACTAATCTATCTTTTTCATCCTCCAGTGAGTGTAGCGGTAGGTATGGTATTGGTGAGTGTGTGTCCTGGCGGGAATGTCTCCAATTTTATGGTTCATCTTGCGAAAGGTAATGCAGCCCTTTCTGTTACGCTGACTTCTATTGTTACTTTGGGAGCAACGTTTCTCACCCCGGTTGGTTTTTATTTTTGGGCCAGTTTTACTTATGGAGAAGCTTTTCTTAATCAGGAACTCAGTGTGTCTCCCGCAGACATTCTCAAAACAGTCATTACCTTGATTGTGATTCCATTAGTCATTGGAATGATGTTTAATACTTATTTAGAAGCATTGAGTAAAAAAATTCGTAAGCCAGTTAAGACTCTTTCTATTCTTATTTTTATCGCCTTTGTAGTCATTGCTATTTTTGCCAATCTTGAGAATATCGTGGAACACGTTTCTAAAATAATTTTGATTGTAATACTACATAATGGGTTAGCATTGCTAATGGGTTATTTTTTCGCACGGCTTTGCCGGTGTAGTGTATACGATGCTCGCGCAATTTCTATTGAAACTGGTATTCAGAATTCTGGATTAGCTTTAATCATCATTTTTAATTTCTATGATGGCTTGGGCGGAATGGCTTTAATCACTGCTTGTTGGGGTATCTGGCATTTGATCACTGGCGGCCTATTATCTTTCTATTGGTCCCAATATAAAGTAGGTTCATCCCCAAAAATGTGACTTATTAGAAGTTCTACGTAAAAAGAGGGAAGCTAATGCAATAATATAAAGGTAAAGCGGATGTCATCAAACTATATCGTAAACGATCTATTACTAAACATCTGATAATCAATTATTTAAAGTAAAGGTATAATTTTTATTAAAAAATAACACCATTTATTAAAATAACGTACCTTTGCATTATCTTTTTAACGACAATTCAGGCCTAACTAATTGAATTTCAATAACTTACAAACATATTTTACAATTTAAACTCAACTAAATTTCAAAGATTATGGCTATTAACCTCCTCGAAATGCTTTCCAGCCAAATGGGTGGATCACAGTATTCTCAAATTGGGAAATTCCTAGGTGCCGATGAAGGTATCGTAAAAAGCGCTATGGGCGCGGCACTACCTTCTATCTTAGGAAGTGTAATTAGCAATGGTAGCAGCAGCACTGGAGCTGCCGGTTTGATCAATATGCTTAACAAAGGAAACTTTGACGGAAGCATGCTTGACAATCTAGGCGGTCTATTTGGTGGCGGCAATGCAACCTCTAGCTTAATGAATTCTGGAAGTTCTATTCTTAGCAGCTTGATGGGTAACAAATTAGGTTCCGTAGTGGACATGATTGGTTCTGCAACGGGTATGAAAAAGAGTGCTTCTTCTTCATTAATGAGCATGGCAGCACCACTCGTAATGAGTATGTTAGGTCGCTATGTAAAGAATAAATCATTAGATGCAAGTGGACTATCTAGCTTTTTAGGTACTCAAGGCAAGCATGTTGCAGCTGCTTTACCAGCAGGAATGGGCAATATCTTAGGCTTTGACGCTGGTAACATCGGTAATATGGGAGCAAAAGTTGGTAGTGCAGCTACTGCTGCCGCTGGTGCTGGTCGAGCTGCTGTTGCTGAAACAGCAAACGCTGGAAGCGGTATCCTAAGCAAAATTTTACCTTTAGCATTGATCGCGCTTTTAGCAGGTGGTGCTTACTGGTTATTATCTGGAAAAAGTGCTACTGGTGCTTTATCTGACGCAACTTCTGGAATTACCGAAGGTGCTACTAACCTAGCTGACAAAGCAGGTGATGTAGCTGGAAGTGCTGCTAGCGTTGTAAAAGACGGAGCTGGTGCTGCTGGAGACCTAGTAGGTAAAGCAGGTGAAATGGCAAGTGGTGCACTAGATGCAACTACTAAAGCTGCTCGTGAAGCACTTGGTAGTATTAAATTTGCTGCTGGTTCTGCTGGTGCTGAATTTAGCGCATTCTTAGCAAGTGGTGCTGAAGGCGATAAGTCTTTCCGATTCAAGAACTTGAATTTTGCAGTAGGTAGCGCTGATATCAGCGGAGAAACTCTAGAAGTGGATAATTTAGCTTCTGTACTAAAAGCTTACCCAGACGTTAAAATTCAAGTAGCTGGTTACACAGATAACACTGGTAATGCAGCAAAGAATGTTACTTTATCTGAAGCACGTGCTGCTAGCGTAATGAGTCACTTAGTAGCTCAAGGTATTGATGCTGGTCGTATCTCTGCAAAGGGTTTCGGTGATGCTAATCCTGCTGCTAGTAACGATACTGCTGAAGGTCGTGCAGAAAACCGTAGAATCGAAATCAGCGTAGTGAAGTAATCACTTACTGACTGGATTTAATTCTGGTTTATATATTAAAAAAGAGGTAACCGTTATTCAACGGTTACCTCTTTTTTTTATTCCTCTAGCGCTTCTTCAGGCTCAGCTAATTTATTCATGGCTGCGTAATAAATTAAATACCACTCGTTGCCATCTCGAAAAAAACGCCGTTGCATTGCGTAATTTGCTTCGGTATGACGAATAGTCTCCACAACCATACCTTCTCCTAGCGGCTGAAAATCCCTAACGAATGATCCATCCATCGGATTAAAAGGTCGATGTAAAGTCCAATCTTCTTTCTTCCAAAAAAAATCATTGAGCTCCAACGCCTCCATTTCTCTTTCTGGAATTCCTTCTAAAGGAAAACGAATATGATTCAACTGGAATACACTATCTCGATGGAAATTTTCGTAAAATTTTCGAAATCCCGTAGGAAGTCCACTAGGAGAAACTTCATCCTGTACAAGTTCTTGTTCAGTTACAGCAGAAGTCGTGGTAGCTAGCCGATTTTTTAAATAATAAACAAAGAAAATAGAAGTAAATAGTGCCCCTGCTAAAAAGGAAAGAATATATTTCATGCTCTATGATTTTTTCAGTTTTTGATAGATAATAAATACAACACACACTTTTTGCTAGTTGGCTGATTTACCTGTTGGCTAGTTAGCTTCCCTCTATCGTATTTTACGTTAACTAGCAAACCAGCCAACTAGCGGTATTTTTAGCTTATCTTACATAAATTAAAAAGTTACCGAACCATTTATAGAAAGACTTAATAGTTTTTAAACAACTTTATTAAAACAGATTAGACAATCCGCATATCTCCAATATCTTCCAATGCGGTTACTAAGATATATTCCTCCTCAATTAGTTCGTACTTCACTTCAAAAAATTGTAAATACTCTTCCTTGCTAACATGTCCTGTACAAATTCCTCCTTGCGGATCATATCCAAAAGGATCGATAAAAATATGCTTCTTAAAATCCAACGATTTTCGACCATATGCTTTATAAAGTGCTTCTTTAGCGCCCCAATAAACATGCAAATGCTCTAATCGGGTTGCTTCTCGCAAGCTCCGCATTTCTGGTTCACGCATAAATTTATGAGCAATTCGTTCGATTTTTCCAATAATTTTTTGAATATCTACCCCAACGGAACGCGGAGCAGCCAATACCGCAACTTGATCACGAGAATGACTAATGGAAATCTCATAAAGTGAATCGGATAAATAGGGTTTACCAAATTCGTCCTTGAGGCAATTGCCTCGCATTTTTCGACCAGACATAAGATGCAAAAGCCAACGACCTGCCAACCATTCTAGGCGGCGGTGTCCTTTTAGTACCTCCAATTGCTGATATTCACGACGACGCAGTCCTAGCCGTTCTAAAAAATATGCTTCAGTTTCTTCAATTTGCCAAAGACCGAGTTCGCCTTCGGGCTGAATTTTTCGATGAAAAGTTAATGCCATACCGCGAAATTAGTTTTTTTTATGAAAAAAAAATAATGATCCACTCATATTTAATTTACAGAGATTAAGAACTAACTTCCTGTTTTTAGAATTAAAAATCAGATTCTAAATAACTTGTAAAGAAAACCTCTTCCAGATCGCTAATGAACCACTATGGACCGTTACAATTTACTATCTTTGTTGCATGCAAATCCACGCAGAAAAGATAGCACAACTCACCGGTCATCGTGCTTCCGTATTTGCGGTCGAAACTGGCCCAGAACCACACACCATTCTATCCGGTGCTGGGGATGGTTGGATTGTAGAATGGTCCCTTGATGATCCAGAAAATGGAAAACTGATCGCTAAGGTAGATACCAATATTTTTTCTTTAAAATATATCCAATCTATGAAAACGCTCGTGGTTGGAGATATGCATGGTGGCGTACACTGGGTTAAACCTGGACATCCAGAAGAAACCAAAGATATTGCTCACCATAAAAATGGGGTTTTCGCTATTTTAGAATTAGGTGATTTTATCTTTACATTAGGAGGTGGTGGAAAAATCACCAAATGGTCAAAAGAAGAAAGACGAAGTCTTGAGAGTTTACAACTCAGTTATCATAGTTTACGAAGTATCACTCATTCTCACAAACGTAACGAACTAATCATCGGTGCGAGTGATGAACATATTTATATTTTAGATGCTGATACGTTAGAGATCAAACAGACGATTTCTAACGCACACGGAAAATCTGTTTTTGCGCTCCACTATGGTCCAGATGAACGCTACCTTTTTAGTGGTGGAAGAGATGCACATCTCAAAATTTGGGATGCTCAAAAAGCGTATATGCCCATATTTTCTGAAGCAGCTCATTGGTTTACTATTAATGCTATTGCTTTTGATCCAAGAGGTCAGTTTTTTGCAACGGGTAGCCGAGATAAAACCATCCGAATCTGGGATTTAAAAGATTTTAGTTTAAAAAAATCGCTTGATCTAAAAAAATACGAAGGACATATCAATTCGGTCAATGACTTATATTGGTCTTCTTATCAAAATAAATTAATTTCAGCCAGTGATGATCGAAGTTTGATTATCTGGAATATTGATATTGAAGCTGTTTAAAGTTAATACAAAATGACTACAGACAAGTCATTGATTATCAGCACTTATCTTCGTCTCTTTTGAGAAACTCTAAACAGCTTCATTCTATAAAATTTTAAATAAAAAATATGATCTTATCTGACAGCAGCATTAAATCAGCCATTGTTACCGGTGAAATCGTTATTGAACCTTACGATCCAACTTGTCTTGGCACCAATTCTTACGATGTACATCTAAGTAAATTTTTAGCAGTTTATGAAAATGAAATTCTAGATGCTAAAAAACACAATACAGTTAAGGAAATTATTATTCCAGAAGAAGGGTATATAATTCTTCCAGGTACGCTATATCTTGGAGTAACAGAAGAGTATACAGAAACCCATAATTCAGTTCCTTTTCTAGAAGGTAAATCTAGTGTTGGTCGTTTAGGAATTGATATCCACGCAACCGCAGGAAAAGGAGATGTTGGTTTTTGTAATACATGGACGCTTGAGATTTCTTGTGTCCACCCTGTTCGTGTTTATGCAGGAATGCCGATCGGACAATTGATCTATTTTTCAATAGAAGGTGAAATAGAAAATTATTATAATAAAAAGAAAAACGCAAAATATACCCAACGTTCGCTTAAGCCAGTAGAATCCATGATGTGGAAAAATAAATTCTAACATTTCTTTATTCTAATGGCATAATGGTTTTTAGAAAAATCTTAGACTTTATTCTAAAAATTAAAAAACTTACAAAGAAGGTGAAACTATGAAGAAAGATATGAACCTAAGAATAATATCAGCTGGTGCGGGAAGTGGAAAAACTTATCGATTGACCGAAGAAATGGTTAAGCTTCTAGGTGACGGAGTTCGGGCTAGCGGTGTTATCGCAACTACTTTTACAACCAAAGCTGCTGCCGAATTACAAGAACGCGTCCGTAGAAAACTACTCGAAGAGGGTCTCGTAGACGAAGCCAATGCGTTGACAAATGCCCTCATCGGTACGGTCCATGGATTAGGGGTAAAATTATTAAAACGTTTTGCTTTTCTAGCTGGTGTTTCTCCACAAGTAGACATTATTGCCGACGAGGATCAACAAATATTCTTTAATCGTTCTCTAGCCACTGTTTTACGTCTTGATCGAATTCGAGAAATGGAAAAATACAGCGTTCGATTAGGGCTGACTAAAAACGAGTATTATGACTGGCGACAAGAAATAAAACGACTAACGGACACCGCTCGCGCAAATGACTTTTCAACGGCAGTCTTGACCAAAAGTCGAGATAATTCTATTGCAACGCTTACCAATTTTTTAGGAACGGTATCTCCCCTATCCGGCGAAGTACTTTCACAAAATTTTGCTAATGAAATCCGTGCTACCATCGACCGTTTAGAGGCCAATGAAGATGCGACAAAAAAAACAGCATCCGTCGTAGAGACCCTCAAAGGGATGCTTCGTAAAATTGATTTAGGTGATGCTTTAAGTTGGCACGAATGGGTAAAAATTAGTAAACTAAAAGTAGGGGTAAAAAGTAAAGATGATATTGCTGATTTGATTGATGCTGCTCGTGCACATGATACCCATCCAGAATTTCACGCTGATATAAAAAATTATTTAACCCTCATTTTTGATATTGCGATAGAAGCCATTGAAGAATATGAGACCTATAAAAAACAGCGAGGTCTAATTGATTATATTGATATGGAAATTCAAGTCAATCGATTATTAGACCAACCTATGGTCACCCAAATTCTATCTACTGAATTGGACTTATTGATGGTAGACGAATTTCAAGATACCAGTCCTATTCAATTAGAAATATTTTTAAAGCTTTCTAAAATTGCAAAATACTCTGTTTGGGTAGGAGATCCAAAACAATCTATCTATGGATTTAGAGGTGCCGAACCTCGATTGATGATGGAAATTATCAAACAAAGCGGAGGTGTCAAAAAAGAAGATATTCAAGAATATAGTTGGCGCTCTCGAGAAGATATTGTTCATCTAACCAATGCTATTTTCACCAAAGCTTTTAAAGATTTACCAAAAGAACAAATTCCATTAAAACCCAAAAGAACCAAAGCAGATAATCCTGACGATTCTGATTTTAAAGCAGAACCACTAGAGATGGAAGATGCCTTGATGAACTGGCATTTTGATTTTGATGGAGAAGGCCGAGCGCCTGGAAAGGAATGGGTGAATAATGCCCTAGCAACCAGTATCCAAAAAATGATCGTTCGTAAAACTCCTGTAATGGATCGCGATTCCAAAAAAATGCGAATAATTCGTGCTGGAGATATCGCTGTTTTGTGTCGTACCAATAATGAATGTCTCAATATAGCCGAGGCGCTTCATCAAGCAGGTCTAAAGGCTGCGATTGCTCGAACCGGCTTACTCGACACGGCGGAAGCAAAACTAATTTTAGCTTGTTTAAAATATATGCTACATCGTTCGGATGCCCTTTCGGTTGCTGAAATTCTATTACTTGGTGCAAATAAAAAGATTGAAAAAATAATTAAAGATCGTTTAGATTGGTTAAACTTAGACGATGAAAAGCGTCGCTATGATCATTGGAGTAGCGATCAACCATTGATCAAAAAACTAAATAGTCTACGCGCCAAAGCTTCTGAATTATCCAGTACTGAGATCTTAAATCTTTTATTAGAAGCATTAGACCTACGAAGAATCATGGCACACTGGGGCAATATCCCTCAGCGAATGGACAACGTCGATATGCTCCGTAAATTTGCTTTGCAATACGAGGACAATTGTAACCGATTACATGCAGCAGCTTCGTTGGGTGGTTTTCTACTTTATTTGAATGAAATGGCCGCAGGAGAAAAAGATGCAAGAGGTTCTGGAGAAGGAGAAGATGCGGTAAACTTACTTACTTATCATCGTAGTAAAGGATTAGAATGGCCCGTAGTTATTTGTCATGATTTAGAAAAAAACTTTAGAGACAATCTTTGGGGAATGAATATCGTGGCGGAATCTAAAAAAGTAGATCTTGATAATATTCTGAGTAATCGTTGGTTGCGATATTGGATCAATCCATATGGTTTACAACTCAAAGGAACTGCTCTTGCCGAACGCATCGGAGCCAGTCCAGAACAGGAAGCAAGTCGAGATCAGGCTTTGCAAGAAGAAGCTCGATTATTATATGTAGGCATCACTCGAGCTCGAGATTACCTTGTTTTTCCAAGCCGAAACAAACCACAAACAAAGTGGTTAAATCGTGTTTGTCATGATGGTGAAGACGATCGCCCTACCCTTGATCAAAGTTCCAGTGAATCTATTTGGACTTGGAACAAACAACCTATTATTGTTCATCCAGAAGTAACCAGCTTTGGTCGTGACTTTCCACAGGTTGAGCAGGAAGAAAGATTGTTAACCTATTTTGAAAAACGACCTGCCAGAAAATCTTATTCCCCTTACCTAATTGATCCAGGGACTTATTTTAAACGGGGTTCACTCAAAATTAACCCTGGCACATTTAAAGCTTATAGCAGCGGACCCGTTGTCGCCGAAACTCAAAACTTACGTCCCTTAGCACGGTTGATTGAAGACTTTTTTTTAGCAGACCATCCACAACGAGCGGCTGATCAAAGGCTTGAAATGGCCCATCAATTAATTGCCAGATATGAAGCGGAAGATTTTACAAATGGTAATGAAGTTTGCCAATGGTCTAAACAGTTTTACCAACATATTGAACAATATGGAAAAGGAAAAATCTATCGTTCTTATCCTTTACATTTAAAAATAGGCGCTCAAATTTTTGAAACGACAATTGATTGGTTAATCGTCTGTGAAAACCATTGTATTATTATAAAAAATTCTAAATTCGCGGGCTTAAAAGATCGCTATTCAAAAGACGCAAAAGATAAAGCAGGTTGGTTTGCGCTCTGCGAAAAAGGTATTCGTAAAATATTTGCTCCAACTGAAGTAACCAAATTAGTACATTTTACCCTCGGTGGTGGATTACTAAATCTTAAAGTTGAAGAAAAGAAAACTACAGAAAAGTTATTATAATTCTAGTAAAACGTTTAAATTAGATTTATTAAAATTTACCAAAGATAAAACATAGACATGAAGGATTTATTAATCTTATTATTATTAGTTGGTCTCATGTGGGGCGGATATAAGGGAATGATTTTATTAGGAGACATTGCTAAATCTAACAATACGGAATCAATAGAAGGGCCGTTAGCGGATAAGAGCGAAAAAAGGCTCAATCAATCTGCAATTAAAGAAATGAAAAAAGCAGCTCCTAATCTTGAAAAAAAAGAAATATCTGCTATCAAAAAAACAGAGGCGGTATCTCCTACGGAAAAAACCAACGGCCAAAAAGCAATGGAAGCCGTACGTAGTAAGCGCTTAGACATAGAAGGTAAAGCGAGAAGTAAAGAAGATTTTTATAAAGAACCAGATGCGAATGAAAAACTTCCTTATGAAAGAGAAAATCTACGAACTAAAAAGGCTCCTACAACCAACGAATCGGATATAAAAGAACAAAAAGTAGCTTTGGCAGAAAAAGGGAAAGCACTCGCTGGAGAATTTCAAGCAAAAGGTAGTAACACTAAAACCAAAAAATCTAGATCAAGAACTAGTTTCAATATTGAAAAAGGAGAAGAAGAGAAAAACACACCTACTCCACCCACTCGTCCACAAGAATACAATCGACCTATCAAGAAACTTATTCCATCAAAATATGTTTTAGTAGTGGGGTCATATGCTAATGCTGACAATGCAGTAAAAGAGGTATTGCGTCTAAAAAAGGCAGGATATCCAAAAGCCAGTATTGTTTTATCTGAAAAGAACCTAAATTTAGTTTCTCTAGGTAGTTTTACGGATAAAACAGCTGCCAATGCCCAAGCAGCAAAGATCGAAAAAGCAGGAATTAACCTATATGTAAAGGGAATGCGATAGAAGAATCAAAAGCAAAAAACCATACTACAGGACATTTCTTCCATTTTCTGCCTCCCAGCTCCGGCAGTACCGCCGGAGAGTGGCCACAAACGCGCAAATATCCAGTAGTATGGCAAAAAACAATGGCTTCGTTGTCATTCTGACGAATTTACCCTAATTTTGAAGTACTATGATGACTATTTGGCTCTAATTTTAACTATTTTATTAAAGAAGTTATTTAAAAATAGATTCGGAAGTCAATTTTATAAAAACGTTGTTGTTCTTTTAGA
>JALZUU010000190.1 GCA_023300665.1 Saprospiraceae bacterium
CCCTTGATCTTGAGAAGCTTATTATTCCTTATCTAAACTATATTCCTCCCTTGCTGGATCAGGACATACCCGTTCTTATTCAGTCTTTCCTCTTATAGCTTTTACTGTATTTAGTAATATTTATCCGTTTACATCCTGAACGGTATTTTCGAGACTGTTCGGTTAAAGTGTGTTAGCGGGTTGGCCTTTCCCGGCGGTACTGCCGGGACGCGGGCGGCAAAATAACACACTTAGCGATACAGTCCCATTTATACAGTAAACTTAAATCATGCAAAACCAACACTGGTTGATGGTTTTATTATTCCTTTTTATGGGTAGCATTCCTAGTGCTGCGCAAGGACCTCCGATCTCGGCTGACAAGCCAATTATGTTGGGGGAGGGTAGTTGGGTAATAAAATCATTAACTGAAATTAGAAAAACAGAAACGGGCACTTTTTTGAAGGCTCCGCTGATGGTCCATTATTTGCCAACCTCCAATTCTTTGGTAGGGATTCACATTCCTTTGATTACTTATAATTTTGATAATGGAGATAGTGGACAAGCCCTCGGTGACGTGGAGTTATTGGCTAAATATCAATTTTATCGAAAAGATGGAATTGGCAAAACCTTTCGAATGGTTGCCAAGACTTTACAAACGTTACCTACTGGAACATTCTTAGAAATTGATGGAATCAGTAAAGGGAATTATCAGAGTTATTTAGGAATTGTTGCCGGATACGAAAGTATTAAATACGGGATTTCCAATGAACTAGGTTTTAATCTTAGCCCAGCCAATGATTTGGATGAGCTGCGCTATAAACTTGGTTTTGGATTGCCACTTTTACCATCGGTTTATCCAGTTAAACAGATTAATTTATATTTCGAATATCAAAGTAGCTGGTATCCAGTGCTCGAAGAATATTTGTTATTATACGCTCAAGGTATTCAATATGCCAAGGGAAGAATTACGGTGGAAGCGGCGATTCAATTTCCTTTAGTTCAAGATATTTCAGAATTAGAAAGACGAAGATTTAGCGTTCTTCTAGGGACGAGATATGTTTTTTAAAAACTTAAAAAAATTATTAAAATGAAAAATATCATAATTATATTTATCGCAATACTTTTTGCAGGAATTAGTAATCCAATTTATGGTCAATCAAAAAAAGACCTCGATCAGTTTACCGTTCAAGTAGAAGGGCTGGGGTGTCCGTTTTGTGCTTTTGGATTAGAAAAAAGATTTAAAGAATTAAAAGGGATCAAAAAAATAAGCATTGAAATGAAAACAGGAACCCTGACCTTTGACTACCCAACGGCAAAAAAGCTGACGATCGTACAAGTCGAAGAGCAAGTCGCAAAAGCAGGATATACTTCTGCTGGCGTTTCTATCAAAAGAAAGGATGGGACGGTGGAAGCGACGGATAATTGATGCGCTTTTTAAATTAATTATTTTAAATAAAAAAGAGCACCGCTTTTTCAAAAAAAGTGGTGCTCTTAATAGTCAAGGATTTTTTAATTAAAGTTCGCTTTGACAATTTTCAATTTATTCTACCTCGACTTTAAAGCAAACTTAATTTTGGTGATCGAAGGTTCAATCAATATTCTTTATTGGATATTTAATATTCAACATTACTAAGCTAGATATCGTATATCCTAATTTCGAGCTTAATTATATTACTCAACCACCTTCGCACCTTCAGGCATTTTAAAAGTACCTGCAGCAGATGCTTTTGCAGCCACTTTTATTCCCGCAAATTCTCTTGTGTTTCTTAATTCTGTTGGTAAATTATTTTCTGTCTTATACCAATTAAGGCTGGCAGGTAATTTAAATCCATCGAAATTTTTCCAGTCATTATATCTTATCCAACTGATTTTTTCGCTTTTCTCTCCTGATCTAAAAGTAACCGTATAACCCAACCAAGCCATCTCGTGCGTTTCTGGATTATAGTGGATAAAATATTCATCTTTAGGACTGAGACCAACGCCATCATCATAAGAAATTCTATAGCCAGGATATTTAGTATCTTTAAAAACTAGGTCGTCGACTTTGGTGTACTTGATACCATCATCTGCTAATACAAAAGGCATTGCATAAAAATAAAACATTAGATTGGTATAAAATTTTACATTGCCTTTGTAAGTGCTATCTGCTACCAACCAATAATTTTTACCATCGAAACCTGAGGTAGCACTACTGTTTTCAATTCGTTCTTGTCGACTGTTTAGGTCGGTCATGATTTTTTCGTTGCCTTCTTCTTTAACAATCTCAAAAGTTAGTTCTTTCATCGTTTTCCACTTCGCAAGAGATCCGTGGTTGTCAAAAACTTTGTCTAAGTCATCTGGATAATCAATCGCTGGTGCCGCTGCTGCCATAGCATCTTTTACAGCGCCTTTCTCTGCGGGAGCTTGCTTACAAGAAAAAGCAATACAGGATAATACAAAAAGGAATAGGAGGTTTTTCATGTTGTGAATTTTAATTGAATAATATGCGAATCTACAGATTTTTATTTAGGAAACTATGAAGCTGTTTAAGAATGTCTGCAAAAAAAGAGGATGTTAACTTGATTGTCGGGACGAAGTTGTTTTGAGCCCAAATAGTTACTTAATTTTTTTCGATTCTTTCTTTTCCATCGTCGTCCAACCTTTAAATCCAATAAAAACTAGGACGAAATATAACACGATCAATCCAGCCCAAAAAGCATGGGTTTCGGGAGGTGTGTTCCAATATTTATAAACAGCAAAAAAATAAAAATTAGCTATTGTCATCATTGTAAGGTAAGGATTTAAAATAACTTCATAACTTTTATCTGATGCTTTCGCTATAGTTGGTATACTTAAGTTATCAAAAAAAGCTTGATTGAACAACCTTATTTATTTTATTAGAACCATTTTCCTATCTTGTTTGTCATGGTTGTATTGGAATCTTATTCATTCATTTTTCTTAAAACCAACTAATGACTTCTATCAAAATTTACCGGAAAATTTCCTTTCTTTTTACCTTGCTATTATCTAGTAGCACGGTGATATTTGCGCAAACGCATGTTGCGGAAACACAAACTGAAAAGATCGATCAACTACTTTCTAAATACCAAGAATACGGTCAATTTAATGGCTCCGCCTTAGTTGCACTAGATGGTAAAGTGATCCTCAAAAAAGGATATGGATTTGCGAATATGGAATGGAAAATTCCTAATCAGCCAAATACCAAACATCGCCTCGGTTCGATCACTAAGCAGTTTACTGCAGTCTTGGTTTTACAATTAGCCAATCAAGGAAAAGTAGATCTACAAGCAAATCTCTCTACTTATTTACCGGATTATCCAAAAGAGGCGGGTGGTAAAATTACGGTTCATCAACTATTGACGCACACAGCTGGCGTACCTAATTATACGTCCTTTCCTGATTTTTTTACCACCAAAAGTCGCAATCCACATTCGATAAAAGAACTGGTTGGTATTTTTTCAGATCTCCCGCTCGATTTTACGCCGGGTTCGCAATTTTCTTATAGTAATTCTGGCTATGTGCTACTAGGGGTGATTATTGAAAAGGTCACCGGTAAAACCTACGAAGCAACTTTAAAAGAAATGATTTTTGATCCACTAGGAATGACCAATACGGGCTATGATCACCATGATCGGATCATCGAAAATCGAGCATCTGGTTATGAAAAAGCCGGTAGTGCTTACGTCAATGCGGACTACCTGGATATGTCGATTCCGTATGCTGCCGGATCTATGTATTCTACGGTAGAAGATTTATTGCGTTGGGATCAGGCTTTGTATACGGAGAAAGTGCTTCCTAAAAAATATATGGATTTGATGTTTACTCCTTATGTCGAAGCGTTCGGAATGCACTATGGTTACGGCTGGTCGGTTGGAAAAATACCACTTGGAGAAACAGGAATAGAACAAGATATTATCACCCATGGTGGTGGGATAAATGGCTTTAATACACTTATTACTAGACTGCCTGAAAATAAGGAGGTTATCATTTTATTAAACAATACAGGCGGTGCGAATCTTAACGATATGAGCCAAGGAATCAACTCGATCATAAACGGTCAACCTTATGAATTACCTAAGCAATCGGTTGCTACTGCGGTGGTAACAACGATGATGGAAAAAAGTATTCCTACGGGTATAAAACATTTTGAGGAAATAAAAAATAATTCAAAATTTCACTTGTCTGAGCAAGATATGAATACGGAAGGTTATCGTTTATTGCGAGATGGTCAGTTAGAGGCTGCCGCTGCTATTTTTAAATTGAACGTTACCGCTTTCCCAGAATCCTTCAATGTGTATGATAGCTATGGTGAAATTTTATTATTACAAGGTGAGAAAGAAAAAGCTATTGCTAACTATAAAAAATCAATCGAATTAAATCCCGCCAATCAAAACGGAATAGATCAATTAGAAAAAATGGGTATAAAAACCATGGATCTCGTCAAAGAGGTAGAGGTATCAGAAGAAACACTAGATACTTACTTAGGAAAATATGAGCTAGTGCCTGGCTTTATTTTGACGATCACCCGAGATGGTAAACAATTAAATGCGCAGGCTACTGGGCAACCGATGTTCCCAATCTTTGCAAAAAGTCAAACAGAATTTTATCTAAAAGTAGTCGCAGCTCAATTGGTTTTTCATCCGGATGAAAACGGAAAAGTAGATAGCGTAACGCTCTTTCAAGCAGGACAAGAACTGAAGGGTAACCGAGTGAAATAGGTTAAACGACTAATAGGTTTTTTAAACAAATTCATTGCTTTATTGGGGAAATAAATCAATAGAAATAAGAGATTTCTCCAATTATGCATTTTTATATTTGGAGAAATCTACCTATCTTTACATAGATTTCTCCAAATATAAATATAGCATGGAACAATTAATAGGTCGAAAAGAAGAGATAGTTGTATTAAAAAAAGCTTTAAAAAGCACTAATTCAGAAATGATTTCTGTGATTGGTCGGCGTAGAGTTGGAAAAACTTTTCTTATCAATCAAATCTATGAAAATCACATTGCTTTTTCAATTTCTGGAACACAAAACACTCCTTTGAAAGAGCAGTTAGGGAATTTCGCTTACCTATTAAATGAATATGCCAATTCTAAAATAGCTTACAAAACACCAACTTCTTGGCAAGAGGCATTTCAAATGTTGATTACTTATCTTAAAGAAAAAACAGCTAAATCTAAAAAGAAAACAGTGGTCTTTTTTGATGAATTGCCATGGTTAGCGACTCCTCGGTCTGGCTTTTTAAGAGGCTTTAGTTTCTTTTGGAATAATTGGGCAGTTAAAGAAAATATAGTTATCGTTATATGTGGTTCTGCTGCTTCTTGGATGATTCAAAAAGTAGTGCATCACAGAGGAGGACTATATAATAGAATCACGCAACGAATCTTCCTTGAACCTTTTAATTTATCAGAAACAGAACAATATCTCAAAAGCCGTAATTTACATTTTGAAAAATACCATATAGTACAACTATACATGGCGATGGGTGGCATTCCTCATTATCTAAAAGAAATTACCAAAGGAAAAAGTGCTACCGAAAATATCAACCAAATTTGTTTTTCAAAAGGAGGCTTATTAAGAGATGAATTTCTTAATCTCTATCCTTCTCTTTTTGCTAATGCAGATAATCATATTGCAGTTATACGAGCATTAGCTAAGAAAAAACAAGGGTTAACCAGACAAGAAATTATTGAAGTTGGCAAAGTCCCAGAAGGCGGAAGTATTCAACGAGTTCTACAAGAATTAGAGCAATCTGGCTTTATTGCAATCTATCGTTCTTATAAAAAGAAAAAAAAAGAAAAACTGTATCGGTTAATTGATGAATATTCTTTATTCTATTTACAATTTATTGAATCTAATGAGGTTGAAGGCAGAGATACTTGGAATTTATTAGGACAAACACCAGCCATCAAAGCTTGGAGCGGTTACGCCTATGAAAGTATTTGCCTAAAGCATCTAGCTCAAATAAAAAAAGCATTGGGAATTGCAGGCATACAAACAGTCTCTTCTTCTTTTTTTAAAAAAGGAACCAAGACTGAGAAAGGCACTCAAATTGACTTACTATTAGATAGGAACGACCAAGTAATTAATCTTTTTGAGATTAAATTTAGCAATCAACTTTTTAGTATTTCAAAAGCTTATTTTGAAAACTTAAGCAATAAAGTCAATATTTTCAAAACAACTACTAAAACTAAAAAGCAGCTATTTCTAGTCTTTATTACCACCTTTGGTTTAACAGAGAATCAATATAGTAGTGGAATTGTTTCTCGGTCATTGACTTTGGAAGATTTGTTTAGAGAGGTTTGATTAGGGAAGCTTAAAGTATCAATTTTACCACAAAAAAGCTCCTACTTGCAAAGCAAGTAGGAGCAATAAAAAATCGGAATCTTAAATAAAAATTTTAATCAATTTCTTTTTTAAAACTGTAGAATCTCTCGAATGTCTTCTTCTGTTTCAATCTTTCGATCTATCACATCCAATACAAAAGTATGAGAATCTTGTTTCTTATCGATGTCGCTAAATTTCTCTGGGCGATACACCGCTAATTTATTTTCTTTGGTAACTACCCACATCAGCTTTTTACTATTGCGATTATATTGTACCTCTGTTCCTTTTTTACCATAGAATTTAGCAACTGTATTTTTAGTTTGATCCGCTAAAAACGCAACATTAGAATTAAAGGATTCTTGCTGTTCGTTTTTAAAGTCTGCATTTAAACGAACCAACCATGGCGGCAACGGACGATCACAATTCCAGATACCAAGACTTGTTGCCGTAAAAGTATTGACGATTCGATGCTTGATCATTTCTTCCGAAACCTTATTGTCTTTACCTTCAGCCTTTAAAGTTGCGATTCGCTTATCAAAATTCATTTTAGCGAGTCTTTTACGTTCATTGATTTCGCGTAGTAAGGTTTCTCGTGCTGATTTAAGTTGTGCTTCTCGATTCGCCAAATCAGTTTCGTATTGAGCAAAAGACTGATTAAATTCAGCCATCGCGCTTTGGAAGTCCGCTCCCGTCAGCACCGGATTGACTGTTACTTTCATCTGATTGGCGCTGCCGATTAGAGTAAGTTCGTAGTCACGATTGTTTAGTTTACGTAGCTTCATATCCATCCAGTTGATACTGCTGGCGGCTTTTTCGTTGAAGTCGGGCTGATTAGGGGCGACTTGCCAAAGTAGATTTTTGTATTTTTCTTGTAAGTCTCGAAGTGCTGCTCGCTGTTGATCAAGATCATTAACAGCGTTGCCTGATGGGATCAAAGCCGTTGAACTTGATTGATCAAAGCCTTCTGTAAATTCTTCACCTTGAATCAGATTATCTTCTGTAAATTTTAAGTTGAAAACATGTGCTGATTGATCCGCCTCAGCCGGTGCGATTGGAGCTATTGGTTTAGGAATTGTCGCTTCGATTTTTGCGATTTTTTGCGTTTGCTCTTTTTCTAAATCATTTAATTGTGTTTGGAAATTTTCAGTTGCGCGATCTTCATCAGAAACTAGAACTGCTGTATTTGGATTAGGAATAATCTCTAAATTATTTTTACCCTTATATACCCAATTACGTTGATCCGTGTCCAAATGATAAATATTGAAATCTAGTGGGTCACCAGGCGCGGCGTAAATATCATGGATCAGTTTGATGTCGAGTTCTTTACCTGGATTCATCTCTAGACGCTCCCCATTTTGTTCGGCATAGATCTCGATCATCCCTGCTGATTCTAAATGATAGCTAGTTCCCATAGAATCATAATTCATCGGAATACCAGAGATAAAGAAATCAACATAATCATGAAATTCACGGTATTTAATTTCAACCGGACCTTCCACTAAATTACCTTGTCCGTTGACAAAAGCGGCGGCTGGAACGACCACCGTAGAACCGTTTTCATAAACATAAGTACCACCCTGATTCGCATCTACCTGTTTTGATAAATAAGTAGGCTTCAACGTTTTGATGGGTGGATTAATAAAAGGTTGAGAAGCAAAATACGCTTTTGCTTCGGCGGCATTATCTGCTTTGCTAGTTGGATTGAGTACGATCATAAGTACACCGATCAAACCAACAGCAGCTATTGCCAAAACAGGGTAGATCCATCGACGAGGTGCGCCAGTTACCGCTTCGGGGGTTTCGGGTTGCGCCGTCGTATTAAAATTTTCCAGTAGTTTGTCGAAGTCTTTATGCGCTTCGATCTGCTCACTGGAGAGCGGTTTAAAATCTTGATTTATTTTGTAATTATCTTTTTTCATATCCAAGGATTTGGAAGCAGTGATTTTCTAAGCCAATGCTATATATTTTTTGTAATATTTTTTTTAAGTTTCTCAAGTATTCGGTAGGTCTTTACCTTGGCGTTGCTTTCAGTGATTTCTAGTAGGTTAGCTATTTCTTTAAAAGGTCGTTGTTCAAAAAAGCGAAGCTCAATCAAACTCAAATCAATTGGTTTTAAATCTTCTAACGATTTAATTAAGAGGGTTCTTAATGCTTCGTTATCGGTGACCTTTATTTCTTCGGCTAGATCGGTCAAGTTTTGGTCTTCAATACTAACGGTACGGTCTTTCTTGGCATCCCGAAAATGTTGGGCTACCTGATTAGAGGCAATTCGGTATAGCCAAGCCGAAAAAGGCACTCCTTTAAATTGGTACTTGTTTAATTTCTGCATCGCCTTCAAAAATACCTGAGCCACTATGTCCCCAGACACATGCTCGTCATTGGTACGACGATAAACAAACCGGAAAATCGCTTCGTAGTAACGATTATACAGTGGTTTAAAAAGAGCGGGTTGGCGTTGCGCCGCCTGTATTTCTTCCCATTCGGCCTCCATGGCCCGCTGAGAAACGGTTTTTCCTGATGATTCCATCAACACTAAATTTTTTACAAGACTACGACTTATTTGCAAAATGTTATTTTTTTTAGTGAATAATTTTTTGATTTAAGTACTCAGACAAAATTTATCACTTGATTTGTTGCTATACTTAGATATTGGTCAGGGGTAGTTTGGTCTTTATTTTTTACACTTTTTTATGGTGTGCGGTCGAGTGAAGCAAGAAGCCTATATTTTTAATATTCAGTAAATCTTCTAATTTCAATCTCTGACGCTACTTAGTTTCTAAAAGATAATCCAAAACCACCGTGTCCATACTTGCCTGCAGGGCTAATTTTCACCGTGGTTCCGGACTATCGCTTCGCCATAAAGACCGTTTGATTTCATAACGAAAGTAGATCAATAAGTAACAGATTGAGAAAAATATTTAACAATTCAAGACATTTTGACTAAATAATTGCTTAATAAAAAGAGATTTTGCTTTTTTTTACAAGTATGAAGTTCTTAAAACAGATTATATATCTACTCCTTGGCCTTGTTTTTTCTAGTCAAGTCTCCGCTAATATTATCAGTCCTTTAGCCGATACGACTAAGCGGTATAGTTATGTTGTTTTACCACTTGTCTTTTCTACCCCTGAAACCAGTTGGGGATTTGGTGGGGCAACCAATGTGACTTTCCGCTTTAAAGGGCAACCTCAAACCGCACGTCCTTCTCAGTTTCAGCTAGGTTTTGCTTATACGCTTAATAAGCAGTTTTTGTCCTATCTACCTTTTCAACTTTTTTTTAAAGATGAAAAGTATAAACTCTATGGTGAGTTAGGCTATTATCGTTATGTCTATTTTTATTTTGGTAATGGTAATAAAACCTTAGAAGAAGACCGTGAAACTTTTAATGTAAATTATCCTCGAATTCGATTGAATGGACTTTATGGGATCAATAAAAATTGGTTCGTTGGTTTACGATATTGGTTAGATGATTATAATATTGTACAAGTCGAAGAGAATGGTTTGCTAGATACTGATACTGATATCATTGGACGAGAAGGTGGTTTATTGTCGGGTGGCGGAATCGTGGTCAACTATGATACCCGAGATCATCTTTTTACACCCACAAAAGGTATTTTAGCAGAGGCGGTTTTATTTGCCAATGAAAAATTTCTGGGTAGTGATTTTAGTTTTCAAAAAATATACTTTGATATTGCTACCTATTTTCCAGTAGCGAAAAATCATACACTAGCCGCACAGGTATACGCTGAACTAACAGCAGGAGAAGTCCCCTTTAATCAACTATCTTTATTAGGTGGTACCAAACGCATGAGAGGATTTTTAGAAGGTAGGTTTAGAGACAAACAATACTTTACAAGCCAAATAGAATATCGTTTTCCATTATTTTGGCGACTTGGTATGACCGCCTTCGCAACGACCGGTAGCGTAGGATCCACTGTCGGAGATTTATTTGACGATCAATGGTACTACACCTACGGACTTGGCCTACGAATTATGCTCGACACCAAAGCTAGAGTCAACCTTAGAATTGATGCAGGTTTTGGAAAAGAAACGAGCGGATTTTATCTGACTTTCGGAGAAGCGTTTTGAAAAAACTGTTTAACCAACCAGCAAAAAAATATTGTAAATACAGAGAATTAAATATTAAGACCTAGTTGTGCTGAAAACTTACCTTACCATATAACAAATAAAAATTTACTTGAAAAAAATAAGTATCATCATTCCTGTTTATAACGAGGAAGAAAATATCCAAAAGCTATTACCTCGTTTGATCGATGCGACAGAGTCTATTCCCAGAGAGATTCTTGTAGTCGATGGAGGAAGCACGGATCGTACGACCGAACGAGCAACTGCGTTAGGAGCGACCGTCCTTCGTTCTCCAAAAAAAGGCCGTGCTCATCAGATGAATCATGGCTATGAAAATTCAATAGGGGATTTACTTTATTTTGTTCATGCGGATACTTTGCCGCCCCTTTCATTTGTGGAAGATATTCGTGCCGCACTGGCCGAAGGCTATCCGCTAGGTTGTTACCGTTTTGAATTTGACTCTCCTAGAAAATTATTAAAACTCAACGCCTATTTTACGCGCTTTGATAAGATGTGGTGTCGAGGTGGTGACCAGACCTTATATGTTACTCGTTCTTTGTTTAAAAAATTAGAAGGTTATTGTTCCAAACATTATATCATGGAAGAGTATGATTTTATTGCTCGTGCTCGAAAAGAAAACGCTTTTAAAATAATGCCCAAATCTGTGCTGGTCTCTGCCCGCAAATATGAATACAATGGATATCTAAAAGTCCAAGTAGCCAATCTGGTTGTCTTTAATATGTACCGCTTCGGGGTCTCTCAAAAAAAGATGTTAAAATTTTATCGGTCTATGTTGTTTAAGGATTAATTGATCTCGTTTTACTGCTTGACAATAAATTAATCATTACTTTAATGAACATAGCAGAACCTTTCATGTTACTATAGCGACCTTATCTAACTAATACCAAAAAAACATATTAATTAACAGAATTTTAGACAGCCAATTATTGGTCAATTAAGTCTAATCAAAACTAGAATATTGCAAATATGGTAATGCATAGTGATTTGAAAAATCAAAAAGAAAGTATTTGGGTGAGCTGGAATGAGAACGTACAGCATAATTATATTTATCATCATACGGTTAAACACGAAAGAGATCTTGCTACCATTATTAGTAGTACTTTCGGAAAAGTGCGAGTATATGGTTCGAAACAATCTTCTGCTGATATTGCAGCGGGTACCGATTCTTTGATTGATATGCGGCAGTATGACCAAATTATTAATATTGATGATCGTAAAAAACAGATCACGGTACAATCTGGTATTACTTTAAAAACGTTGATTACGACCATCCAAAATCGAGGATGGAGTCTTCCTTGTTTACCGGATATCGATACGGTTACTTTAGGAGGTGCACTTTCTACGGGAACGCATGGTACGGGGCGCGATGGAAAACTACTTTCCGAATATATGGTCAACTGCCGAATGGTCATGGCCGATGGATCTATTCGTGAGATCGAAGCAGGAGAAGAATTGATGGATGCGGTTCGGGTATCGTTGGGTTTATTAGGTATCTTTTCAGAAATAACTTTACAGTGTCAACCAGTTTATACCTTGCACTTAAAAGAGCAGCCCATGCACGATGAACAGTGGTTGGGACAATTCAGTGATTTATTAGAAAATAATGATTTTACACGAGTTTTATGGATGCCACATACCGATCATGGTTACGTGATTTTAGGAAATAAAATTGATCCTGATACGAAAGTTGAAAACAACCCTGGACCAGATTATCTAAAGCACCGTCGCGCGGTTTCACGGATGTTATATAAATACACGACGAAGTTTCCATTCTTAACTAAATTTGCTAATAAGATTATTTATAAATTGTTTTTTACTTCTAAAAAAGAAAGTAAAGGAACGTTGTATGATGCTACTGTTACCAAGAGTAGAAGTGGTACTTTAGAATTGGCTGAATGGACGATTGCAAAAAGTAGATTCGATGCTTGTTTTCGAGAATTAAAAGCAGCTTTAGATAATAGCAATAATGCGGCGTATGTGCATATTCCGATGGATGTTCGTTTTGTAAAACAAGATGATTCTTGGTTGAGTTATGCGTATGGAGAAGACTGTGTTACGGTCGGTTGTGTGACCCGTGATGCAGCAAGTGCGGATCATTATAAGGCCTTCGAAGTAGTGGAGGAAATTTTCTTGAAACACGGCGGACGTCCACATTGGGGAAAACGATTTGAAGCGAAAGATGCGGAGCTTTCTAAGATTTATCCAAAGTGGGAAGCATTTAAAAATTTAAGAACAAAACTTGATCCGACGGGTAAATTTCTAAATCCTTATTTGGCTGATTTATTAAATGTAAAAAGCGAAAGTCGTGCTGTCTAAACCAAGAGCTGTTTTATTTGATTTTGATGGCGTAATTGTTGATAGCAAAGAGACGCACCGAAAAGCTTGGCGTTCTGCTGCCTTGGAATTTTGGGGAACAGACCCCGAAAGATATCCAATGGAGTTGAGCGGCCAATCTTCTCGAGTAATTGCAGAATATTTTTCAAAACTTAAGGGCGATCTTTCCAACGCAGAAGCGTATTTAAAATTGAAAACAAAGCATGTGATCGAGACCGCTACGCCTGCACCTTTGCTACCTGGCGTACGAACACTATTTGATTTTTTACATAAAGAGAAAATACCTTTCGGCATTGCGAGCAATGCGCCACAGTCTTTTGTTTCTTCTACCATCAGCCGTCATGGATTAAAAGTGCCAATCATGTTGGGCATGGAAAATTACCAACACACCAAACCCGATCCAGAACCTTATTTTTTACTAGCCGATATGCTGAATATTTCTCCAAAAGATTATGATTCCACTTTTATTTTTGAAGATAGTAAGGTTGGCTTAGAAGCAGCCTCCGCTACAGGGATGCGCGTCGTAGGGGTTACAACCGCTTATGACGAAAAAATCCTACGAGCAAGTGGAGCAGATCTTATTCTAGAAAATGTAGGCGAAGCACTGAATAGCTGGGCCTAATTATCGAAGTTATTTGAAAATCATTTCGTCTCTATTAATTTTTTATTACCTTAGTGGGAAAGTAAAAGTATCAGTGTTTATTTAAGCCTGCAGAGACAATTAACTATAGGCAGATAAGAAACATTGCATTTTTATAAATAGATGTTAATTAGTTAATTAGTGAATCGGTCTCGCATTACGCAATGCTAACGCGAGAAATTAGGACACATATTATTGACGGTTTGAATGTAGGAACAAGGCATTGCCTT
>JALZUU010000191.1 GCA_023300665.1 Saprospiraceae bacterium
CTTTCTACTTTATTTCCAAAATCAAAAACATTCAACCGATATCATCTTGGATTTTTAGATGAGAATGAAAACCATGAAGTAGATGTTTTGGCTGGAGCCTTTATGTTATTACGTTGCAGTGTCCTTGACGAAGTAGGATTATTGGACGAAGCCTTTTTTATGTACGGAGAAGACATTGACTTGTCTTATCGAATCGTTAAAGGAGGTTATAAAAACTATTATTTAGCAGACACCAGAATTATTCATTACAAAGGAGAGAGTACCAAAAAGGGTAGCCTAAATTATGTAAAGACCTTTTATAATGCGATGATTATTTTTGCTCGTAAACATTTTAAAGGAGAGCGAGCATGGTTGTATATTTTGATGTTAAAACTAGCCATTTATTTTCGAGCTGGAATAACCTTGGTTGGGAATTTTATTAAAAAAGCATACCTCCCTTTATTGGACGGATTGGCCATTGGTGCTGGTTTGATCTATCTAAAAAACTTCTGGGCTACCTATTATTTTAAAGCACCAGATTATTATGATAATTCATTTCTCTATGTGAATATTCCGCTCTATATTATCATCTGGTTAGGTACCGCTTATTTCAGTGGAGCCTATGATCGTAAAAATAATATCAAGCAATTGATTCGTGGGTTCTTAGTTGGGACTTTTATCTTGGCCGCTGTTTATGGTTTTTTAGATCTAGAATATCGATCTTCTAGAATTCTAATTATATTAGGTGCCATTTGGGCAATATTGTCTACCGTTAGTTTGCGTTTTTTACATCAATTTATTTTGCATCGTAATCTTAATCTCGATAATGTTGATACCCAGAATATGGTGATTGTTGGAGCAATTAAAGAAAGTGAACGTGTGCAATCACTCGTTCATCAATCAGGTGCTAGAAAGAATTTTATTGGTACCGTCGCTCCCGAAGGAGTGGATGACCAACCAGAAATTTATCTGAGTACCTTTGCACAACTAGATGAAGTAGTACACATTTATAAGGTGAATGAAATTATCTTTTGTTCAGAAAATATCAGTGCACAAGATATCATGGAATGGATGACTTTTTTAGGTCCAAATATTAGTTATAAGATTGTTCCAAAAGAAAGCCTTAGTATCATTGGGAGTAGTTCTAAAAATAGTGCAGGGGAACTGTACACGATTGATATCCAGTTTAATATCGCAGACTTTCGTTACCGTAGAAGTAAGCGGTTGATGGATATATTATTGGCAATTGGAGGAATAATATTATTACCTGTTTTGATCTTTTTAATAAAAAAACCAATTGGGTTTATAAGAAATATTGGACAAGTTTTTTTTAATAAAAAAAGCTGGGTAGGATACCATCCTCAAACGGAAAATAAAGCAATTTTACCAAACCTAAAATCTGGTGTTATTACTCCTGTAGATGAACTAAAAGTATCCAATATTGACGAACCAACCATCCGAAGGGTTAATTTTTTTTACGCCAAAGATTATACAATTTCTAAAGATTTAGATATCCTATTAAGTGCTTTCCGAGAATTGGGAAAGTAGAAGTTGTCTAAAAATGAAGCCTGCCTTCGTGCCTCTGGCAGGCAGGTACTTATTCTCACCTTTTGAACATTCTTAAATAACTTCTTAAAAATAAAACCATGCGAGATACGATTCAAAAATTAGCGGCTACTTATCATAAGGATTTGATTAAGATTCGACGCCACCTCCACCAAAACCCTGAACTATCTTTTCAAGAAAAAAAGACAGGAAAATTTATCGCGGCTCAACTAAAAAAGATGGGGATAAAACACAAGCATGGTTGCGCCGAAAATGGAGTAGTGGCGATCATCAAAGGCCAAAGAAAAAATAAAAACATTATTGCCCTTCGTGCAGACATTGACGCACTGCCAATTCAGGAAACCAATAAAGTTCCTTATCGCTCTAAACGCCCCGGTATCATGCACGCCTGTGGCCACGATGTCCATACGACGAGCCTCTTAGGAACCGCCCGAATTTTAGAGAAAATCAAAGATCAATTTGGAGGGACGATCAAGCTGATTTTTCAACCAGGGGAAGAACAATTACCCGGCGGTGCTTCTATTATGATCAAAGAAGGGGTATTAAAAAATCCAGCACCCCAAAAAATATTTGGACAACATGTTCATCCTCCACTAGCTGCCGGAAAGGTTGGGTTTTGCCCAGGAATGTATATGGCTTCTGCCGACGAATTATTTTTAAAAGTAAAAGGCAAAGGTGGCCACGGAGCTTTACCTCAGAATTGTGTAGATCCAATTTTAATTACCGCTCATCTAATTACTGCGCTGCAACAAGTCGTTAGCCGTATGTCTAATCCTACGATTCCCAGTGTCTTGACCTTCGGAAAAATAGCTTCTAATGGTGGAGCGACTAACATTATTACCGATGAGGTAAACCTCCAAGGAACTTTCCGAACGATGAATGAAAAATGGCGAAAAGAAGCCCACCGAAAATTGCAAAAGCTGGTAACCAATTTAGCTAAAAGCATGGGTGGTTCTGCCGAATTAGAAATTAAAGTAGGCTATCCATTTTTAGATAATAATATTCCAATGACCCTTAATGCAAAAGACCATGCGATTGAATATCTAGGAAAGAAAAACGTAGTGGACCTTCCTATTAGAATGACCTCCGAAGATTTTGCTTGGTACTCTCAAAAAATTCCAGGATG
>JALZUU010000192.1 GCA_023300665.1 Saprospiraceae bacterium
AAAATCTGCCGCCTGTCGCATTTTTCGAACTCAGCACTTCTAAGAAAAAATCAAATCGGATAAACTCGCATTAAAAATTGTAGATTTATCATCCATCATATTTAGGGTAAGATTTTTTATTTTTTTAGCATTTTCTTAGCTCATACAATATCCGATTTAAGACTTTTTCTTAATGCACTGAGTGGAAAAAAGCTCAAGGTCGGAATTCAAACTTCTTTTACAATGAGAACCCTTATCCCATAGATAGAAAAGTGTATACAACTCTATGTCACTTTTTGGCTAGAACTCTAAGTCAGCCGACACCTGTTGGCTAGTTTGCCTGTTGGCGCTCTTCTCATATTTTTACGTTTGAGGGAAGCCAACCAGCTAACAGGCCAATTTCTCACACACTCAAATCTTATATTATTATGCTAAATAAATTTCTAAAATATAGTGTTTCGATCCTACTCTTATTGACTTTTTCTACTGGAATCATGACAGCACAAGACCTATCCACACATCAATGGAAAAATAGAATTTTAATTATAGATTTTGATGAGGCCAATCAAAAAAACTATATCGAACAAATTCGTGATTTAAAAGCCCATCAAGCAGGATTGCACGAACGAAAACTAGTCGTCTATCAGATTCGTGATGACAAATATTGCATAGGACTTGACGACCATTCTAAATGGCAAAAAATCACCAATGAAGATTTTCAAAAAATAAAAAAGAAAACATCCTCCAATTTTTCAGTCAGCTTGATTGGCCTTGACGGTGGGATCAAAAAGCAGCAGACTACGGTATTTAGCACTAACAAATTATTTAGGATCATTGATTCGATGCCGATGCGGAGGTGGGAATTGAGAGAAATGAAGAAAAATAAATAAGATGTTTAAAACCGCCAAAGAAAAAATTTCCCCAACAACCACCAAATATAAAATTTTAGCAAATCAAGAACCCATCAGCTATCACTCTTGGATTTCTAATCTAAAAAATTCAACTACCTTCATTGACTTTTTTATAGACATTCTAAAGTCTAGTGATCATACCGCTTACTTTTGGGAAGTAAAACCAGTGACTAAAAAACAGATCAACGAAGACTTTGAGTTTGTTTTGGTAAAGAGCAATTCCCTCCCAAATATCACCGCAGACGAGTATACTTTTCAAAAGTATTTTACAGCAGGAGAAAAGGTGGTAAGCTTTCCAAATCTTGGGGGTGATGCTCAACTAGTCGTCCCTACTCCACTCAACAATCCTAGTCATTATGCACATCTAGCTAGTTTTGTCAGAAATGCACCAGTAAATCAAGTAAGAGAATTTTGGAAAACAACTGCAGCCGTTTATGAAAAAGAAATTGGTAAAAAAACCGTTTGGTTGAGTACGGCTGGCTTGGGGGTTTATTGGTTGCATGTTAGAATAGATTCGAGGCCAAAATATTATCGGTTTGGGGAGTATAAGACTAAATAGCGACTATAAAATCTATTAAAAACAAATCATCTGTAAATCTGATTCAAGAAATAACCAATTAGCATATTATGTTAATTTAGATTTTTATTTTAACTTACACCCACTTTAAAATTTCCCGGTAATCCGGAACCCAACAGAGTACGCAAAGACCAATTGAAAACAAGTCTATGTCTGATTCTCATACTACTGGTAGGTATACCATTATTGCTGCGTTAATAACGGGTATCTTATCCATTATTGCTACTGTATTACCAACTTATTTATCTAAGTCAGATCCTCCTGCTCCCCTGACTTCAGGAATAACTTCGATTCCTGCATCTTCAATAGACGCGCCTCCAATAACTCCTCCATTAACTCCAACTAATCTTCCCCCGGTTGAACATAGCCCTGTTTCGCATGATCCAGAATCCAGCTTGGCGATAAAAAGAGACACTATAAACTTAAATTCAGAAACCGAAATCACCAAAACAGAAGCACCTAAAAAAGCAAAACACCCTGAACCTAAAGAACCAATTAAGGAAGCAGTCCAACCTAATAATGAAGAGACAATAATAAAAATTACTCCACCCACAAAAAGAGCAGTCAACCTGTTTAACAGAAAATTTACGGGAAATTTAGCCATAGTTGATCTTAAAGACGAAGATGGCATTTCTCTCCTACTCAACGATTTATTATCTGAAGAACAGCATACTGTGACCACTTCATTTTTTCAATCTGAATTTAATAAAAAATTCAAATCTACTTTTTGGGAAAACAGTACAGAATTAGTTGATCAGTTTGGGTTACCTAATTCACTCAAGTGTATTTGTATCATAAAAGAAGGGGTCAGTTATCAGCAAAAAGAGCGATTTAATGAGCCATTTTCTGTCGCAAAAGGAACCGTAACCTTAAAATTATTAAACACAGATAATAGCGCTGTTTCCACAGTTAAAATAACCGCTGGAGGCTCCGGAGCTGATGATGCTCGCGCTTATGAATCTTTTCAAGAAAATTTTATTACTGAATTTAAAAATAAAAACTACTTACAAAAATTTGAGTCATGCAAAAATTAATTCTATTAATATTTTTTCTGTTTTTTTCAAGTATGATTATTTATGGACAAGGTATGACAAGTCGAGAGGTAAAAAAGATAGCAGAAAAATTTACTGAAAAATTAAAGAAGAAAAATCAGCCTATCCAACATATTATGGTTACTGATTTTACAGATGGAAAATTAGCACCCACAGAGTTTGGTCGCTTTCTAGCAGAAGAGTTTTCATTCTACCTTGCAGACTTAGATGATCAAAATTTCTCCATCTTAGATAGAAGTAGATTGGAAGCTTTATTAAAAGAACAAGGTCTAATTAGAGACGAATTAATTGATCCATTGAGCGCAGTAAAACTTGGCAAAATAAAAGGAATGCAATTCCTGCTTTACGGCACCATCATAGAAATGAGTGAAACTTACACCATCTACGTTAAATTAATTGAAGTCAAAACTCAAAAAATTATTGCCGCCAGCCGAGGAAACATTTCTAAAGTTCCTTCTATGCCAAAACATCATAATTAATTTTTCCACATAAAAAATATAAAAACCAATCAAAACAATAATTTATGAAAAATTTAATACGCTTCACTTTCGTATTTTGCTTATTGATTCCTTATTCAAATTCTGCTCAAAATTTTGTAGATGATGAACTTGATGGACTTGCTAAAAAGATTTGTTTAAAGATAGATGCTAAAAATGATCGATTAAAAAAGAAAAAGAAATTCAACAGTATACTCGTTGAAGACTTTACCGATACAGAAGGAAGAGTCTCTAAACTTGGAGCTAGTCTAGCAGAAGAATTTTCACTTGCGCTTTCCAACGAAGCAATGACTTTTTCTGTGACAGGAATTCACGACTTGGCAGAAAAACCAAAAGGCAAAAGTAATTTTAACTTTGGAAAGGTCTTAAACGGAGCCGAAAAAATAATTGATGGAGTAACAGATGATAATAACTATAAAACTAACGAAAAATACCGAGAAACAACCAAAGCAGCAGAGGGTGTTATGGAAGTTGGCAGTGGCATCCAAAAGAAGAACAAAAACTACAAAGGTATCCATGCCGTTGTGACCGGAACAATTACTGAATCAAACGACCAATATAGACTCTTAATCAAAGTTATTAGTACGCGTTCTGGAAACGCAATGATTGCCAATGCTAAGGGCTTTATCACTAAAACACCTTTTATTTTAGCATTGGAAGAGGAAGAAAATAAAAGACAAAATTCATCTACTAGTGGAGACTTTACCGCACGCGGAGGTAGCGACGACTATAATGATAAATCTAGCCTACAAGTTTTTGCTTCAAACCAAACAGAGGTAGAACTTCTAGAGGTTAAACAGGTTGGACAAAACTTAGAATGCTACTTACGAATAACTAATACTGGTCCAGATGTTCAATTCTATTTATATGGTGCAAAAAGTGGAGGAAAATTAATTGACAGCAATAATAGTTATGATTACTGGGCTTCTCAAGTCAACCTAGGAGAAGTGACCGACAATAGTAGGGTCATCAAAACCTTAGTGACTAATAATCCTGTATTGGCAAAAGTTACCTTTAATGGTGCAAGTCGTGAGGTTAATAAAATTGCAAAACTCAATATAAAATGTTATGGCCATGGTGGGCAATTCTGGATAGAATTACGAGACATAATGGTAGAATAAATCAAAATAGCGAAGACACTTTTCTCTTGGTGTCTTCGCTACTTTATTGAACAGTTTTTCGTTTTTGAACAACTTCAATATTTTAAAACCAGAAAAACTCATAACTCG
>JALZUU010000193.1 GCA_023300665.1 Saprospiraceae bacterium
GAAGCTGTTTAAAAAATATACCGGACTGCAACACCGCCATATTCTGCGCTAAATCCGTCTAAATTTCCGAGTAAGAAGAAACTTGGCACCCAATCTAGGCTAATGTTGATGGGAGCATTATTAAAATTATAGTCTACCCCAATATAACCTTGAATACCGATAGATAGTCTTCCAGAATCTCCGATAACGTTGTTTTTAAAGTTGGAGATATTAAGAGAAGCCCCAGCACCGTAATACCAACGGAGTTCTCCAAAATCATCATCTATTAAAGTACTATGAATTTGGTAGGCAGCTCCTAGTGAGGTGGTTCTAAAAAACTCAAATCCTCTTGTTCCAAAGATTCCTTCAATGGCTGCCTTTTCATTGATGAACTGTTTGTATGTAATCGAATTGGGGAATCCTAATCGTAATCCGATGGCTCGCTCCCAGGATTGGGCTTCGGCTTGTTGAGTAAAAAAGAAAGTAATAAGGACAAGGGCTAAAAGGATTTTTTTCATTTTCTTAGTGGTTAAATAGTGATTCTTAAATTGGTGGATCAGCTGCTATAAATGATTCAGCCTTTCAACAAATTTTGCCAAACTTCTATATTTTTTTTGATTAATAAAAATGAAATTTAAAATCTCTTCTATTTTCTACCTTTTCTATCTCTTTTTCTTTTATTGGTTTGTTTTTTTCTATTGGCTCGTTCATCTCGGGCTTTATTTTTTTTGCGCCAGGGAGCGTCTTTTTGCCAATCTCCAGCCATGATACAGCCATACGGTAAGATCTTGTCTACCACTTTGCCTAGATTAAATTCTTCCATTTGTTCTTGGACATTTTGGGCATTTTTATAGGCACTTGGTAATTCTGAGATATCGATATGACCGGAGAAAAAGCGAACATCTATTCCCTTGGTTTCTTCTTTAAAGATGTCTTTTATTTTTCGATCGGCTTTACTTTTTTTATGGGCCCTACGGCTCATATTCCGTCCAGCACCGTGGGGTGCAAAACCGAGATTTTCAGTGGTAGTTTCGCCTTTAACGACGAGAACTGGTTCGCGCATATTTAAAGGAATCAGCCTTAATCCTTCTTTGCTATCTGGGACAAATTTATCGGCTAATGGTGTAGCTCCTTTTGCGTGATAAAATAAATCTTCGTCTTTAAACACAAAATTATGTTCATTCCAAAAACAATCTACTGGATCAATATGTAAGCGACGGCTCGATAGATCGTGTAAAATCCCATGATTGTATTTGGTCCATTTTCGAATGACTTGTAAGGCATCCCAATAGGCTTTTCCTTCTTCGCAATCATAAGGAATCCAAGCATTGGTTGGATTGGTACGAGGAGAGATTTCTTTTCTAAATTTTTCAGCGAGTCGCATTCCGTCTTTGTAAAGTTGAGCGCCTAGTCCGCGGCTACCGTGGTGGGTGACGATGATGGTTTCCCCGGTAGATGCTAGTCGTCCTACATAGAGGAAGTGGTTCCCATCGCCTTGTGTGCCTAGATGTTTTTTAGCAAGGGAAATTGATTTATCGTTATTTAAAAATGGATTATTTTTCATCCGTTGCCGAATTTCTTCTGGTAGATCAAATAAGTCTTTTCTTCCTCCAGGGCCAAAATGGGTAATGGATTGTGCTTTGTCTAATACTTTTTTAGGATCGATTTTCCCGAGATTGGTCATCATTACCGAACAGCAAATATCTGCGCTGTGCATGGCGGGATGGATGGCGTTTTTGGCAGCAACTATTCCTCCGACGGGAATCTGGCCCACGGGTCCGGTTGGACAGGCATCGGGCATGACGGCGCCGTGTACGAAGGTTGGGGTCTTCATCAATTCGTCCATCGTAGCAAATACTTTTTCGACATTGTCGGTCTCTTTTGGTGAGGTGGCACGAATATTTTTGTGGTAGGACAAGGCAGTTTCAAAGGGTTCGATCTTCGCTGGAATTTGAGCGCGGACATAGTTTTCTAGGGCTACTCCGGTTAACTGATGTTCGTTGCAGTAGGCGACGATTTGAGGGAATCTTTTATTCGGTTTAAATCCTAGATTGATAAGGGTTTTTCCGGTGATCATTTTTTTGTTGATAATTGGTATGGTGATAATACAGAAAAAAATGGGGAATGGTTCCTTTTGAGGGGAGGATTTTTTAAGTGGGAATGTGGGAAGTGTGGAGAAGAAGTAGAATGGAATGGGTGTTTTCGCTTTTATTTTTGTTTTGGTCGCGCGGAGGCGCAGAGACACTCAATCGTGTATATCTTTAATCTCAGATTTTTTTGTAGGACTTGTTACGGAATTGCTTGGAAAGATGGAAGAGACGGAGGAGTTACCTTACAGGTTTACCTTTTATTTTTTAAGATCTTTAGAGTTTTTAAAAGCCATTTTTCATTAACCTGCTTTGTTGTTTTGTTCTTTTTGATTTGTTCTTTGATAAGACTTATAAATTCTGGATCATTTAGTTCTTCGATAGATTCAAGGATTTGAGATCCGTTATTATTTATGTCTTCTAATTCTTTTTTTAGCATTTCTTTTATGCGAATATCTTTTCGTTTGGATAAACCATAGATTGCCTCAAACCTTGTACTTTCATCGGAATCTGTTATTCTATT
>JALZUU010000194.1 GCA_023300665.1 Saprospiraceae bacterium
CAAAAATGGTAGAAGCTCGCGCCAATAGCAAAGGTGATCGCGCTGCCATGAAAGCAATCAAAACGGCTATCCGCACAGAAAAGATAGCCGAAATGAAGCTGGTCTTATCCACCGCACAATTTGAATCTTATCAGTCCATGAAGCCACACGGAAAGAAAGGCAAAGGTAAAAAAGGAGACTGTAAAGGAAAGAAGAATTCCTCTAGAGATAACAACAGAATCTAGTGAAAATGATTTAATGAATATTTAAATCATCATTGACCGGCACCGATTGTGTTGGTCTTTTTTTAGTTTTATTGGTTTAGAGTTGGCGGTATTTCACGGGGTGAGGTACTACTTTTTTTTGAGGATAAAAAAATTTAAATCTTAACAATTCATAGTTATCAAGACAATATTTAGATCCTTCATAAAAAACCTTACCTTTAGCCTTATAAAAGCCTGAATTTCCGCTATTTCAAGGAAATCTAAGGAAAGAATGATAATATCAATCCTCGTTGTTTTATAGATAAAATAAAGCAACAAGTAAAATGAATCCGAAGTTAAATGAAGAAAATTGAAGTTGTTGCTGGAATAATATTTTTTCAAGATCAGATTTTATGTGTTCAAAGGCCAAAGAATAAGCGAGCTTATATTTCTGAGAAGTTCGAATTTCCTGGAGGAAAGATAGAAAAAGGTGAAACGAAGAAAGAAGCTTTACAACGAGAACTATTAGAGGAGTTAAATATTTCGGTAAGTATCAAATCATTGTATCTCACAGTAGTTCATGAATATCCAGATTTTGAATTGACGATGCACAGCTTTATTTGTGAAATAGCATCAAAAAAACTTAGCCTTAATGAACATATAAGTCAAGAATGGTTGACGATACAAGAACTTAAAAAACTTGATTGGGCTGCAGCCGATATTCCTATTGTGAACAAATTGGTAGCAAATGGATAAGTTAATCCAAATATTTAATGCTAGTCTTCAGAACGGTTTTATAGATAAAACTATTTTATCCAATCTTGCTTACCAGCCTGAGTTACTTGTCAATCAAAAAAAACCACCTAAAAAAGTTCTCACAACCATTCTTAAAGAGCTTGAAAATTGCGACCAGTTTTTCATCTCCGTAGCGTTTGTAACTACCAGCGGCGTTGCGACCATAATTAATAAACTTAAAGAACTAGAAACACGCAAAATAAAAGGAGAAATTTTAGTTTCTCAATATTTAACCTTTACCCAACCGGAAGCACTTAAAAGGTTATCTCAATTCAAAAATATTGATCTAAGAATTGCGACAAAAGGAAATGCACATGCAAAAGGATATATCTTTAAAAACAAAAAACACTATAATTTAATTGTCGGTAGCAGTAATTTAACCCAATCCGCTTTATCTACTAATAAAGAATGGAATCTTAAAGTTTCTGCCTTAGACAAAAGTGGTCTTGTTGATAAATTACTTAAAGAATTTTCTGCAGACTTTAAAAAAGGGACTCTCGTTACCGCCGAGTATATTTCGCAGTATGAGGAATTATACAATAAGCAATTCTTATTAAATCAGAAAAACAATTCTGAAAATCTATCGGAAACTCAGGTTAAAATAATCCCTAACTCAATGCAGCAAGAAGCACTGAGTAATTTAGAAAAAATACGATTAGATAAGAAAAACAAAGCATTAATCATTTCCGCTACTGGAACTGGAAAAACCTATTTATCTGCCTTTGATGCCAAAGTATTCCAACCAAAAAAATTATTATTTGTCGTCCATAGGTTGACTATTGCAAAAGATGCATTAAAGACATTTAAACGTGTTTTTGGATCGAAGAAATCAATGGGTATTTATTCTGGAAACAAAAAAGAATTAGAGGCCGACTTCCTTTTTTCAACCATTCAAACTATTTCAAAATCTGAACATCTTAAAAGCTTTTCAGAAAAACATTTTGACTATATAATTATTGACGAATCTCATAGATCAGGAGCTGTTTCTTATTTGCGATTAATCGAATATTTTAGGCCTAAATTTCTTCTAGGCATGACCGCTACGCCTGAAAGAACAGATGGAAATGATATTTTTAAATTGTTTGATCACAATATAGGTTATGAAATTAGATTGAATAGAGCAATGGAAGAAGAGATGCTCAGTTCATTTCATTATTATGGTGTAAGTGATTTATTTATTGAAAACAAAAAAATTGATGATAAAACAGAATTTAATGCCTTAATTTCTAATGAAAGAGTTGAACGAATTACTGAAAAGGCAAAGTTTTATGGAAGCGATAATGGAATAACTAGAGGCCTCGTTTTTTGTTCTAGAAAAACTGAAGCAAAAGAATTGTCTAATTTATTTAATTCAAAAGGATATAATACAGTCGCTTTAACAGGTGATAGTTCTGAAGAAAAAAGAACCAAGGCAATTGAAAAATTAGCGTCAGATAATCTGCGCGAAAAGCTCGATTATATTTTTACGGTTGATATTTTTAATGAAGGAATTGATATTCCAAAAGTCAATCAAATTATTTTACTTAGACCTACTTCCTCAGCAATTATTTTTATCCAACAATTAGGAAGAGGTTTAAGAAAAGCAGATGGAAAGAGTTATTTAACCGTGATTGATTTTATTGGAAGTTATGAAAATAATTACTTGATCCCAATTGCATTATACGGCGACACTTCCTATAACAAGGATACTTTAAGAAAATTAATGACCGAAGGCAGCAAAATGATTCCTGGAGCTTCAACTATTAATTTTGATAAAATCACCAAAGAACAAATTTTCCGATCTATTGATTCTGCCAAGATGCAATTACTGGCCGACTTAAAAAAAGATTATTTTTTCTTAAAGTCTAAATTGGGCAAAAACCCAATGATGATGGACTTTATAAAGCATGGGTCTAGAGATCCGTATTTGTATGTAAATTACGATAAGTCGTATTATAATTTCGTCCTTAGAGTTGAAAAAGAATCTACACAGACACTAACAAAAAAACAGATCAAACTTCTGGAGCTTTTTGCTAAAGAAATAAATAATTCTAAGCGGATTGAGGAAAGTATTATTTTAAAAAATCTAATTGAAAAGGATAGTTTTTCCATAGCTGACTTAAAAGAAAATATTTTAGAAAAGTATAAGTATACTCCTTCAGATCAAACTATCAAATCTTGTGTTGCTAATTTAAATTTTGAATTTATTAGAGAGAAAAAAGATGGCAAATTATTTTCCGCAAAAAAGATTTATGATCTAGATATTTTAAAAATCGAAAATGGCAATTTTATCTTTTCTAATATTTTTATCTCTTATTTAGAACAAGAAAATTTCAAAAAATTTCTTCTAGACGCTACGCATTATTCCATTCATAAATTCGATAAATCATTTGATTTTGAAAAATGGAATAATGGATTTGTACTTTACAGAAAATATGCTCGTAAAGATGTATTTAGAATATTAAACGTAGCAGAAAATCCGGTCGCTCAAAATGTAGGAGGCTATCTAGTTAGTCCTGACAATACACATTGCCCCATTTTTGTAAACTACCACAAAGAGGCAGACATTTCTGAATCAACAAAATATGAAGATGAGTTTGTAAACAATATAGAATTTGATTGGATGTCAAAATCTAATAGAAAACTAAACAGCAAAGATGTTCAATCTATCTTAGGTAAGAATGGTCCTATTCGTCTTCCTTTGTTTATCAAAAAAAGTAATGACGAGGGAAAAGACTTCTATTACATGGGAGACATAAGCCCTGCATCAAATGAACAAACAACGATAAACAACGACAAGGGCAAACAAATTCCAATCGTGAAAATTCGTTTCAACTTAGCAAATCCCGTAGATGATAATATCTTTAATTATTTACAAGAAAAAGAAACAGTAAAATTTTCAACAGCAGAAAAGAAAACTAAAATTATCCCAATTCAAAGAACATTCAATTTTGACAAAAAATTAAACAACCCCATTCCGCTTTACGACTTCTATGCTGCCGCAGGTTCATTTAGTGAAATGCAATCAGAGAAACAATTCACCCTAATTGAAGGACCAGAAAATCTCAACGCTAGCAATAACTATTTCGCCTGTAAGATAATTGGTGAATCAATGAACAAAAGAATCCCCAACGGTTCAATCTGCCTATTTAAAACTTACACCGGAGGCAGTAGAAATGGAAAAATTGTTTTGGTTGAAAACATGGACATCCAAGATCAAGACTTCAATTCCGCATTTACTATCAAAACTTATTCAAGTGAAAAAATAATTTCCGAAAATAATTGGGAACATACTTCCATTGTTTTAAGACCAAACTCCTACAACGATTCTTTTAAAAACATTATCATCAATGAAGAAAATGCCAAAAGAATGAAAGTAGTTGGGGAGTTTGTTAAGGTTTTAGAAGGGTAAAAAAATAGCACTAACTCCCACTAAAACCGAAAAAGGTCTCGACACCGTAAATATAATTCATGAATTATATCTACGAAGCCG
>JALZUU010000195.1 GCA_023300665.1 Saprospiraceae bacterium
AGCCAATAGCAAAAACATAAGATTTAAAGATGCTGTTGTTTTGATCCGTAAATCTATTTTTAAACCCTCATTTTCATTATCTTTTTGACGATAAATCTATTCTATGAGTCACACTTCCCCCGATCCGGTTGTTTTGAATGATCCTAAAGTTGTCAATGGCTGGGCCATGTTTGACTGGGCCAATTCTGCTTATGCATTGGTGATTACTACCGCGATTTTCCCTGGATATTTTAATGGGGTAACGGATAAAGAATTTTCTTTTTTTGGTATTGAAATGACCAATACGGCGCTTTTTTCCTATTCAATTTCTTTTGCTTATTTGATCATTGCGGCAATGTTGCCCTTGCTTTCAGGGATTGCAGATTACGGTGGAAAGAAGATGACTTTTATGAAACGGTTTACTTATTTGGGATCTATTTCTTGTATGCTATTATTCTTTTTTACAGGGATGGATAATTTATGGATTGGTCTGGCAGGATTTATTTTAGCGGTGATTGGTTTTGCAGGCGGTCAGGTTTTTTATAATTCCTATTTACCAATTATTGCGTCGGAAGATCAATTGGATAAGGTGAGTGCAAAAGGATTTTCTTATGGATATCTTGGTAGTGTAATCTTGTTAATTGTCAATTTATTGATGATTAGCTTTCCTAGTTTTTTTGGATTAGAGAGTCTTGTGAAAAACTTTCCACAGCTATTTGGTGAAAGTGCAACAGCAGAAGAGTTAGTAAATAATTCAAAGGCTTTAGCAGCCCGACTTTCTTTTGTGATGGTGGGTGTTTGGTGGATGGGTTTTGCACAGATTCCATTTAATCGTTTACCTAAACAAGCTCAAGTTGGTAAGGTCGACAACTTACTATCAAAGGGTTATGCCGAATTAAAAAAGGTTTTTCAAAAAGTAAAAAAGGAGACACACACCAAACGGTTTTTAATAGCTTTCTTTTGCTATAGTGCGGGTGTACAAACTGCGATTTTTCTCTCCTCTACTTTTGCCACAGATGTCTTAGGCTTCTCGACCAATGAATTGATTATTGTCGTTTTGATTTTACAAATCGTAGCCATTGGTGGTGCTTATTTATTTGCTTCCCTTTCGGGTAAATACGGAAATAAAAATATCTTAATTCTAATCTTATCTATTTGGATTGTGGTTTGTTTGTCTGGTTATTTAGTGCAAGACAAGACCACGTTTTATGTCGTAGCTGGTGGGGTCGGGTTAGTGATGGGTGGGGTCCAGTCCCTGTCGAGATCGACGTATGCGAAATTTATTCCAGAAGGCTCAGATGATACGGCTTCTTATTTTAGCTTTTATGATGTTTTAGAAAAATCAGCCATCGTAATCGGAACTTTTGTTTTTGGTTTTATTGATCAAATACTTGGTGGAATGCGGAATAGTATGCTGGCTTTGGCGGTGTTCTTTATTATTGGGATTATTATTTTATCGACAGTGAAAATTGGGCAGCGGAAGATTGAGTAAATGTGCGGATTTTTTGATGTGCGGATGCTCTTTTGACGTGTTTGGCTGACGGTGGGCGGACAATGGGCGCTCTTTTGGCGTGTGATACGTGATTTTCTGATATTAGGATTTGATGGATGTGCGGATTGGTAGATTTTAGATTTTTTTCTGATGATTTTCTAATTAATAATTTGGTAATGAAAAATTAATAATGCGCTTTGTTCGTTTTACCTACTTTGATTTATTTACACATAACTTTCAACTTCTTGCATAAAAATAATTTTAAATCATCATTTACCACATCTTGAACCAACCCTTCACCAACGGATGTAATTATAAAAAGAAGTAAAACACCTGCAAATGAAAGTACTTTAATTTTTGTAGAATTATTTTCCCGAATTAGTTCACGAGCTAACTCCTGCCTAACACCATACTTCCCCTTTTTACTAAGTTTTTTTAATAGTTTAATAGCCTCTACTTTATCTTTAAACCTTTTCCATTCTGGCTTTAAAGCATTAAGTAATACTTTTGGGTTCATTGTTTCTAAAATAAAAAATTGAAGAATATTCAATGTTTTTCTTTTAAGCACCATCCTAACAAAAATTACAATACAAATTATTAAATAAAGAATTAGTAATTTATATTTAAAAAAAAAGTACTTACTAAACATATAAAAGGCATGACTTATAAAAGAAATATAAAATGCCGAAGAACCAACTCCCGTTAAATATTGATTAACTATTAATTGTGGCTTACTTCTTACTACGAAAAAAATACAAATGAAAAGCAAGTAGAATACTGATATTGAAAAAGCAAGAAATATAGTATTATTATTAAAATGAAAATTAAGAGTAAAAAACAAAATTAATGTATATCCAATACTCCTTGTCAAAATAGACTTTCGCTTATTTTTCCACTGAAAAATATCATAATTTGTAAGATCACCAGGAGGAAATCTAGTATTAAAATATACATCTAAGATAACTGTAATTAAACCTACAAGAGAAACAATAAGAGGAGCAACAACCTCATCATTAATACCAGATTCCATAATACTATACATAAGGATTATTACCCCAAAAAAAACAGCAATCCAACCTAAAGGCAAAATCCATTTAAATAACTTGTTTATTTTTTTTTGATGTTCAATTTTCGCTTTAGACTGCATTGAACCTTTTTTAATTATCTTTTTAAAATTTATTTTTTTACTCAAAATATTAATTATTTTACATTAGATAATATTACTAGCTCCTAACTCATCAAATCTCATCTAAAATAACATAAAAAATTCAATTTACATTAAAACAATTAATTAATCATATATTTACATTGAGTAAAAATCTAAAACAAGTCATAGTTTGCAAGCAAATAGAAAAATCTCAACATTCACCCTGACTCTTCCATGATTTGGAAAATAGATTTAGAAAGTCGTTATTTTAATACTTCTCTTTGGGGTTATGCGACCTAGAGAAAATGGAACCTATAAATTCTATTGGACGGTCAATGGTGTAAAATCTGAGGCCTTTGTTTACGAACATGTGCGGGAGGAATAAAAAGATTGGTTAAAAGCGAAACCGTAAATACGATTCATGAATCGTATCTACGGTTTCGCACGTTATGCCCCAAATTACATTGTCGATTCAGATACCATTCATGAATGGTATCTACACCATCTCCTCCTGCTTCGAAAGAAATTTCAACATCATAAACCGCTTTAAACGATACGCCAACCAGTACATTACTGGAATAACTACGAGCGTCAAAAAGGTTGCAAACACTAAACCGTAGATGACTGTCCAAGCCATCGTTCCCCAGAATGCAGCATTATCACCACCAATAAAAAACTGTGGATCTAATTCTGTAATCAAGGTTGTAAAATTAATATTCAATCCAACGGCCAAAGGAATCAATCCCAGTACAGTCGTAATCGCGGTCAATAATACTGGACGTAATCTAGTCGCGCCACCTTCGATGACGGCATCTTTTACAGATTCTGTTTCCATATCATTCATGTGTACTAGTTCAGCTTTTTCACGTACTCGTTGTACGACCAAATTGGTATAATCAATTAACACAATCGCATTATTTACTACAATTCCTGCTAAGGAAATAATCCCAACGCCGGTCATGATAATTTCAATATCCATTCCAGTAAAAACATATCCTAGGAAAACACCGATGGTACTAAAGATCACTGAAATGATAATAATAAACGGAGAAATAATTGAATTAAATTGTCCTACTAAAATGATAAAAATCGAAAACATGGCAATCATAAATGCCGAAGATAAAAAGGCTAATTCTTCCGCTTGTTGTTCTTGTCCTCCTGCAAATTTATAACTAAAATCATCTGGCATCGGAAAATCTTCCAATACTTCTTTGATCTCCTCTACCACTTCATTAGC
>JALZUU010000196.1 GCA_023300665.1 Saprospiraceae bacterium
CTATTTCAAAATCAAGGAAACTTAAATTTCAAATTAGTGGAGGAGGGCAAGGATTTAAGACAGCCTTCTTTTTCTAATGGTGCTGGCGTAGCCGATCTAGACAATGATGGCGATTTAGATTTAGTAATTAATAATATGGATGGTCCAGCTTTTCTTTATCAAAATAAAAGCACTGGGAATTTTTTAAAGATAAAAATAACCGGAGCAACTTCTGAGACTTTTGCTCAAGCAACTATTTATTATGATGACAAACAACAAATGCAAGAGAATCGAAGAGTTCGTGGATATCTTTCTACCTCTAGTGATATTTTACATTTTGGTTTGGGGACGATTAATAAAATAGATTCACTCGTTGTCCAATGGCCAGAAGGTGGTCGAGTAGTTCTTAAAGAAATACAAACTAACCAGACGTTAACGATAGATCGTGATAAAAGTAGTAGTAGATTTTTTGCTAAAAATAAATTTAATTTGTTTGAGAAAAAATCATTAGGTGCATTAAATTTAGTTTTCCGACACATGGAAAATGACTATAATGATTTTGCTACTGAAATCCTTTTACCTTATAAACAGTCCACACTTGGTCCTTGTCTTAGTCAAGGTGATCTAAATGGAGATCAACTTCCAGATATTTTTATTGGAGGGTCTGCTGGATTTCCTGCAAGAATTTTTATTCAAGATGAAGACGGATATAAAAAGGTGAAAAGTCCTGCCTTAATATCAGATGCTGCAAACGAAGATGCAGATGCGATCTTTTTTGATTATGATCAAGATGGAGATCAGGATTTATATGTGGTTAGTGGAGGAAATGAATTTTCTCCTGAAAATATTTTATACCAAGATCGTTTGTATGAAAACGATGGTCGTGGAAATCTGACTAAGGTTGAAAAAGGATTTTTAGATGCGGCCAGTGGAAAATCGGTTATTAGTTTAGACTTTGACAAAGATGGTGATCTAGATCTATTGGTAGGAAATCGTATTAAGCCACAACATTATCCTACCGCAGCCCCTTCTGTCTTATATGAAAATAAAGGAAAATCATTTGAGAAGGTGACCGATGAAAGAGCAGCGGATTTATTATCTTTTGGAATCATAAACGATTTGGTAGCAACAGATCTAAACCAAGACGGATGGACGGATTTTATCGCCGTAGGAGAATGGACGGGAATAGGAATTTTTATAAATGAAGAAGGAAGTTTTACACAGATTCAAAATGAAGACCTTATTGATAAAAAAGGGTGGTGGTTCAGTGTGAACGAAACGGATATTAATCAAGATGGATTACCAGACTTTATTGTTGGTAACCTAGGAAAGAATAGTAAATATAAAGCTAGCACTACCGCTCCGCTTCGTATCTATGGAAATGATTTTGATGATAATGGTACTTTTGATATAGTCTTGAGTACAAAGTATAAAGATGATTATGTGCCTTTTCGAGGACGAGAATGTTCTTCTCAGCAAATGCCCTTCATTGAGGAGAAGTTTACAACGTACCAATCTTTTGCAAATGCTAGTCTAGAAGATGTCTATGGTTCAAGCTTAGGAGAAAGTTATAGCCGAGAAGCCAATTCATTTACTTCCATTCTTTTAGTCAATCAAGGTGATGGTAAGTTTGTGTCAATGGATCTACCGATCTTAGCACAAACATTTCCTATTTTAGATGTAGCCTTCTCAGATTTTGATAACGATGGAATAGAAGATGCGCTTTTGGTTGGAAATATCTTTGATACAGAAGTGGAGACGCCAAGATTGGATGGAGGAAATGGATTATTATTGCTCACCGATCCTATAAAAGGAATGTATACTGTCGCTCCAAATCAAAATTTTTATTTAAGTGGGAATATTAAACTAGCTGAGATTTTAGAAGTTAATAATGAAAAATACCTTTTAACCTTAAAAAACAACGATTTACCTGAATTACATCAAATCCAAGAGCGTCCTAAAAAGGAAGATTATTTTGAATAATCAAATTTAAATTAGTTTTAATGTGATGAACTAAAAGAGCAGAAAGAGTGTTTTATTCTTTAATAAAAAAAAGTTTCATGTTTTAACGGAAAAAATTAGCATATCTTTGGTTTTTATAATATTTACTGCTACATTTAATTGTAATTAAAGAACTCTTTAGTATTATATAAGGTAAAGAGTTTATCTCACAGAACATTCTGACACTACACCATATGATGGCTGCCCTAAATAATTTTCTGAAATTTTTGGAGCATCAAAAACGATACGCTGTACCTACGATCACTGCCTACCGCAGCGACCTAAATCAGTTTTTCCACTATCTCGATACAATTTATGGTACGGTTCCATTGATGGACATTAAAGCCTTTCACGTTCGTTCGTGGGTGGTAGAGCTTTCTCAGGAACATACCCCAAAAACAGTCAGTCGGAAGCTATCTGCGCTCAAGACTTTTTTTAAATATCTACTCAAAAGAGACCTTATTACTCATAATCCAATGCTAAAAATTACTACGCCTAAGGTCAGTAGTAGGGTACCAGTAGTAGTCAGAGAAACAGAATTAGCTCAATTATTTGAAGAAATCTCATTTACAGATGATTTCCCAGGACAACGAGATCGCTTGGTGCTAGAAATATTTTATGCTACTGGTATGCGACGTGCAGAATTGATTGGATTAAAAATCGCAGATATAGATCTTAAGAAACGACAAATGCGTGTCTTAGGAAAAGGAAATAAAGAGCGAATGTTGCCGTTTAGTAAAAACTTAGCAGTACTTATTGAACAACATATAAAATTGCGAAATAATGTGTTCCCTGAAAATACAAATCAGGCATTACTATTGACTAATAAAGGTGAACCAATGTATCCTAAGATGGTATATAATTTGGTTAAAAGGTACTTAGGGATGGTCACTACCGTTGAAAAAAAGAGCCCTCACGTATTAAGGCACTCTTTTGCAACACATCTTTCAGACAATGGAGCTGACCTCAACGCCATAAAAGAGCTATTAGGACATGCTAATTTATCGGCTACCCAGATTTACACACATTCCTCCATAGAAAAATTAAAAAAAATCTACCAACAGGCGCATCCAAAAGCGGGTCGGTCAGATTAATAATTGATAACATAAAAAGGATACTTCAATCCTATTTTTTCATCCACGCCTTATACTGCGTGTACAAACATTAAAAAAAGTATTACTGATATTTAAAATTATATAACCGGATTTAAAGACAAGTTAAATCCACAAATCTTAAAAACAATGAGAGTACAAACTCAAGCACTGCACTTCTCTGCAGACCAAAAGCTCATCCAGTTTATAGAAAGTAAACTGAGTAAACTCGAACAGTTTTTCGACCGTATCATCTCTGCTGATGTAATTCTTAAACTAGAGAATACCGGCCAAATTAAAGATAAAATTGCTGAAGTACGACTAAAGATACCAGGAGGCGTCCTTTTTGTAAAAGGAACTCAGAAGTCTTTTGAGGCATCCATTGATATGGCCGTAGAAGCACTAAGACGACAACTAATTCGCCATAAGGATCGTCGTGGCAGAACCAGGCCGTAAAGCAGTCTTGTTCCTAAAGTCACCAAAAAAGAAGCGTTCGATAAAGATCAGACGCTTCTTTTTTGTTTTTATATACTAAACAACAGCATTTATCTAATCAAGAATTTAAAGTTAATCTCTATACTTATTAATTGCAGACCTAGAATAATTACCTCCTAATTTTTTTTGGAAACTTTTCTCTAAAAATCGTCGTTAGAACATAAAGATCTCATAAAAAAAACGATCTTTGCACTCCCTTGCAAAAATTCTAGGAATGGTGATTCAAGTTTTATCCACATTCCTCAATAAAAGATGGCTAAAAATTTTACTTTTTTATTAAAAATAGTATCTTTGCAGTCGCATTTGAGAAAATGATCTCGAATCGTTTAAGTCACAAATAATATTATCATTATTTTTCTTAAACATCAAGCCAATGTAGCTCAGCTGGTAGAGCCGCTGATTTGTAATCAGCTGGTCGGGGGTTCGAGTCCCTCCATTGGCTCTTCTTTTTTCTTTGATTATCGATTTTATCGAATGTCAATTAAATTAAGGAGAGATTTTTTTCTTAGGGGGTGCGCCGCAGTTGGAGAGGCGGGATGGACTGTAAATCCATTGTTTCGGCTGAGTAGGTTCGAATCCTACCACCCCCACACAAAGTTTTCGAAGCAATAAAGTTTGCTTTAAGTGCCAATACCATATTTTTATAGGCATATATTGAAATCTCAAAAAAGTTAAATTAACGTTTACGTTAATTCTTTTGCGGGCGTAGCTCAGTTGGTAGAGCATCAGCCTTCCAAGCTGAGGGTCGTGGGTTCGAGTCTCATCGCCCGCTCTAAAATTAGGTTGCTTCCCAAATTGGGAAGCTGACCTGATTTAAATTTTATTATCATCAAAGGATAGCAAAGGCTATTCTGATAATTGAAGTTATAACTTAAGGTTATAGCACAAGTTCTCTCCAAGAGCACCCGGAAATTATTTTTTCGACAAAGGAGAAAAAATTTGCCGATGTAGCTCAGGGGTAGAGCACTTCCATGGTAAGGAAGGGGTCGGGGGTTCAATTCCCTTCATCGGCTCTACACTTCGGACACTGTATTCTAATTGTATTTAATTAATTTTATTTTCATTTCATAAAAACGCTAAAGCGATGGCTAAAGAAACATTTTCAAGGGACAAGCCACACCTTAATATTGGCACCATTGGGCACGTTGACCACGGTAAAACGACCCTTACAGCAGCAATTACCTATGTGCTGTCCAAAGACGGAATGGCTGAAAAGATGGATTATTCTACCATTGACTCAGCTCCGGAGGAAAAAGAAAGAGGTATTACGATTAACACTGCACACGTTGAATACGAAACAGCTAATCGTCACTACGCCCACGTTGACTGTCCAGGTCACGCGGATTATGTAAAGAACATGGTAACGGGTGCTGCCCAGATGGACGGCGCTATTCTAGTTGTTGCGGCAACAGACGGACCTATGCCACAAACTCGTGAGCATATCCTTCTAGCTCGTCAGGTAGGAGTTCCTAATATCGTTGTTTTTATGAACAAGGTTGACCTTGTTGATGACGAAGAAATGCTAGAATTAGTAGAAATGGAAGTTCGTGAATTGTTAGATCAGTATGAATTTGACGGTGACAACGCTTCTATCATTGCTGGTTCTGCACTAAAAGCATTAGAAGATGATGCAGGTGCTCAAGCAAAGATTCAAGAGCTAATGGCTGCAGTTGATGCTGATATCGTTGAGCCACCACGTGCGGTTGACAAGCCTTTCCTAATGCCTATTGAGGATGTATTCTCTATCACAGGTCGTGGAACAGTTGCTACTGGTCGTATCGAGCGTGGAGTAATTAACACCGGTGACGGAGTTGAGATCGTAGGTATGCAAGCAGAAGGCGAAAAGCCACTGACTTCTACGGTTACAGGAGTAGAGATGTTCCGTAAGATCCTTACTAGAGGAGAAGCTGGTGATAACGCTGGTATCCTTTTAAGAGGTATTGAAAAAGAAGCAATCAAGCGTGGAATGGTAATTTGTGCGCCTGACTCAGTTAAGCCTCACAAACATTTCAAAGCAGAGGTTTATGTTTTATCCAAAGATGAAGGTGGCCGTCACAAGCCTTTCTTCAACGGTTACCGTCCTCAGTTCTACTTCAGAACAACTGACGTAACTGGTGATATCAGTCTACCAGATGGCGTAGAAATGGTAATGCCTGGTGATAACGTATCTCTAGAAGTTAAATTGATCAACACCATCGCAATGGAAAAAGGATTGCGTTTCGCAATTCGTGAAGGTGGACGTACTGTAGGTGCAGGACAGGTTACTGAAATTGTCGAGTAAGATAACCTATTCATGCTACCGCACTGATTCTTAGATTCAGTGCTAATAAATAACAAGGAATTTTGAATGCACCGAACGTGTTTATTCGGAATTCCTTGTTCCATTAAATTTAATCGGCTAAAAAAGTCGTTTCTAAAGATTGAACTTTTACTTTTTAGAATAGTATTATTCTTGAAATTCTAATTGTTTTAATCTTATTCACGGGCATAGTTCAATGGTAGAATAGAGGTCTCCAAAACCTTTGATCTGGGTTCGAATCCTAGTGCCCGTGCTAAAAACTGTTTTATGGACAAAATATCACTTTACGTAAAAGAAAGTTACCACGAGCTGGTAAACAAAGTTACCTGGCCTACTTGGAATAGCCTTCTACAAAGTACTGTACTAGTACTCGTCGCCTCGTTAATTATATCCTTGGTCATTTTTGTCATGGATCTAATTGCTAAAAATGGTTTAGATTTTATCTACCCAGGCGGTAATTTTTAGAAGAATTACAGCGTACAAAGATTTATATTTTAACCATACTTACAAAACCATAGTCACAATAGTCAAACATGAGCGAAGGCCAAGACCTAGACTTACGATGGTACTCACTGCGTGTAATCAGCGGTAAGGAAAGAAAAATAAAGGAACGAATCGAACTGGAAATTACCAGATCAGACTGGAAAGAATATGTTACGCAAGTACTTGTTCCCTCCGAAAAAGTATATAAGATTCGAAACGGCAAAAAAGTTATTCAGGAAAGAAATATCCTTCCTGGCTATATTCTTATTGAAGCTTCTCATTTGAAGTTTAGAGGAGATATGGTACAAAAAATTGCCAACCTTCCCAACGTTATTCATTTCCTAGGTAAAAACAATCCGATTCCGATGCAACCATCGGAGGCTAACCGTATGCTCGGTAAAGTAGATGATTCGCAAGATATTGGCGAAGCATTGATCGAACCGTTCATTGTAGGAGAAACCGTCAAAATTATTGATGGGCCTTTCAACGAATTCGTAGGAGAGATTCAAGAGGTGAATGATGAGAAGAAGAAGTTGAAAGTGATTGTGAAAATCTTTGGTCGTGGTACCGAAGTAGAACTTAACTTCATGCAAGTTGATAAACAAAGTTAAAACGTTAATCAAACAGTTGAATTAACGTCTAACATATTTAAGGGAGCTATTATCAGTAATTAATTTTCTGGTGTAGCGCTAATTACCTCACTTATTTAATATTTTAAAATGGCAAAAGAAGTAGATGGTTTCATAAAACTCCAAGTTAGAGGAGGTGCAGCAAACCCAGCTCCTCCAGTCGGTCCCGCATTAGGTGCCAAAGGAGTAAACATTATGGAATTCTGCAAGCGTTTCAACGCGCAGACACAAGAAAACGCTGGAAAAGTTTTACCAGTTGTAATTACAGTTTACAAGGATAAGTCTTTTTCATTCATTATTAAGACACCTCCTGCTGCAGTTCAATTACTAGAAGCAGCGAAACTCAAAAAAGGTTCTCCAGAGTCAAATCGTCAGAAAGTAGGTTCTGTTACTTGGGATCAAGTAAAAGCAATCGCTGAAGATAAAATGGAAGATTTAAATGCTTTTAGCATCGAATCTGCTATGAAAATGATCGCTGGTACTGCTCGTAGCGCAGGA
>JALZUU010000197.1 GCA_023300665.1 Saprospiraceae bacterium
TTACTCATTTACAATTTACCTTTCGAGTTGGTAAACCCAGAAGCAGATGCAGTAATAGCCATTGCAGCTTGGATGGTCGTTTGGTGGATTACAGAAACTGTTTCTATTTCTATAACAGCGTTGATACCTTTAACTTTTTTCCCGCTCCTTCAAATAGCGCCGATAAAAACCGTCGCTGCCAGTTATGGAAGCCCCATTGTGTTTTTATTCTTTGGTGGTTTTGTAATGGCTTTGGCCCTTGAAAAAGTTAATCTTCATCAACGAATTGCTTTATCGATCATCCGTTTTACCGGAACCAGTGCAAATAGAGTAGTGTTGGGTTTTATGTTGGCTACTGCCTTTTTAAGTATGTGGATTAGTAACACGGCTACTACCGTGGTGATGCTTCCTATCGGACTTTCTGTAATCAAACTATTAATCAATGATGAAGACGGATTTACGAAGGGAGATCGGAATTTTGCCCTAAGTTTAATGCTAGGAATTGCCTATGCGGCAAATGTCGGAGGGATTGCGACCATTATCGGTACACCTCCAAATACCGTGATGGTTGGTTTCGTAGAAAATGAATATAATATCCAAATTTCCTTTTTGAATTGGATGCTAATTGGGGTTCCTTTTAGCGCCATCATGCTCGGTTTTATCTATCTGGTTTTAGTCAAATTGGTATATCCAAACAGACTAGGGAAAATTGAAACAGCCAAGCAATTGATTGATCAAGAAATAGAAAAACTAGGTCCCATTCAACCCAAAGAACGAAGAGTATTAACCATTTTTGTTATCACCATGGGTTTATGGATTTCACGAATTTTAATTAATGATTGGTTGCCTAACCTTACGCTATCAGATACAGGGATTAGTTTACTAGCGGCCTTTGCTTTATTTGCACTTCCATTTGATTTTAAAAAAGGAAATTATATTTTAGGATGGGAAGATACGGTTAAGTTGCCATGGGGAATTCTATTGTTATTTGGTGGAGGATTGGCTTTGGCAAGTGCACTTTCTGAAGCTGGTGTAATTAAATATATCGGGACTTTAGTGGCCAGCAATAATACACTTTCGATTTCTTTTGTAATTTTATTATTGATTACCATTATGCTTTTTATCACCGAACTAATGAGCAATGTAGCTTTGGTGGCTGTCTTTGCTCCTGTTGTGGCAGGGATAGCAATTGGTCTTGATCAAGAATTATTATTGTTGTTAATCCCCGTTACCATGGCTTCTAGTTGTGCCTTTATGCTTCCGATGGCTACGCCACCCAACGCCATTGTTTTTGCGAGTGGTCATATCAAAGTTCAACAAATGGCTAGAGCTGGATTTATTTTAAATATTGGATCAGTATTGCTATTATGGGGCTTTGCAGAGTTTATTATTCCGATGTGTTTTTAAACAGCTTCAAGATTCCAAAATTTGAAAAAAAGAAATTTGCGTTAAAGTGTCTCTGCGACTCTGCGAGACCAAAATCAATAATAAAAGATCCCCCACTCAAACAAGAAATAATAAGATCACTGCTCCATCATTGCCACCTTCATAATACTCACCATTGATAATGCATCCGTAATACGCCCATCCATTACCATCGCCACCGCTTCCGAAAATGGTACTCGAATTACTTTCAAATCTTCCGTCTCCTCTGGTTCCGCTTCACCAAAACTAAGATCACGTGCCACATAAGCCACACCATATTCATCTGTGACTGAATTAGAAGTATGAAGTTCTAAAATCTGTGTCCAAGATTTCGCGGTAATTCCCGTTTCTTCCAATAGTTCTCTTTTTGCGGCATCCAATGGATCTTCACCAAGTGGACCACCCCCTTCGGGGATTTCCCAGTGGTAGTCGTTAAGTGTATAACGATATTGTCCAACCAGCCAAGTATGGTTTTCTTCATCCAATGGAACGATACCAATTGCGGTATTTTTAAAATGAACTTTTCCATAAATACCTGGCGTATCTGATGGAGTCAATACCTCTTCGTGGGTAACGGTTATCCAAGGATTATCATAGACTTTTTTTACGGAAAGTGTAGTCCAAGGATTTTTTTCTGAGTGGTCTTTCATTTTCTTATTTAAAATGGTGCAGTAGTTTTTAGGGCATGTAGAAAGTTGGTAAAAATGGCTGGTTCTAACATTATGGTAAATAAAAAACCAAAAACAGCTCCAGCAAAGTGCGCTACATGATCAATTCGATCGGTTCCTTTTTTCGCTGCCCAACTAGAATAAACCAAATATAGAACTCCTGCAATGATTGCTGGACAAGGGATAACAAAAAATAGCAATAACATATGCCATGGAAGAAAGAGTATAAAAACAAAAATTAGTCCTGAAACCGCTCCTGATGCGCCAACACTAGAGAAATGAGCATTGTCTTTATGAATTAAAAATGTTGGAATATTCGCTGCTATTATGGTTAAGATATAGAGTAGTAAAAAATACAATCTTCCCAACATTTCTCCGAAAATTGAAAGAAAATAATTTTCGATTACCTCACCGAAAATAAAAAGCACATACATATTAATCAGTAAATGCCCCATACTTCCATGTAAAAACCCAGAGGTTAATAATCGATAGTACTGATTGGATCTTTTTTCCTGATAAGGAGAGTGCAATAAATTTCCAAATCGTTGACGATCTTGAAAACAATTATAAGAAATCAAACTGGTTAGAATAACGATGATTAAGGTTAAACTCATAATTTAAGTATTGTGATAAGGTTCGTTTTTTAAAATAGTCATGGCTCGATAAACTTGTTCTACCAATAGTAATCGAATCATTTGATGAGAAAAGGTCATAGAAGAAAATGCTAGCTTTTCGTTCGCTCGCTGATAAACAGCAGCATCAAAGCCATATGCTCCACCAACTTGGAAAACAATTTTGGACGTTCCACGGTTCATTTTCTCCTGAAACCAATCGGCAAATTTTTGGGAAGTATGGTGTTTTCCTTTCTCATCTAGAACTACCAAATAGTCGGAGGGACGTAGACGATTAAGAATTAATTTAGCTTCCTTTTTTTTTATTTCAGAAATTGAAAGATTTTTAGCATTTTTGAGGTCTGGAATGATCGTAGTCGTTTGTTTGAGATAATGTCCCAAACGCTTTTCATAAAGGTTAATTCCTGTTTTAAGATAATCCTCTTTTGTTTTGCCAATATAACAGAAATCGATGGTCACCTTAGATATTTTAAAATTGTTATTGAATAATAGACTAATTCTTTAAAGCAATAATACGAAAATGTCTTCAACCATAATCCTAACAGACTTATTGAATAAGAATAAATTATGAAAAAACTATTTTTAATCCGACACGGTAAATCTAGCTGGTCTAACCCAGATTTACAAGATTTTGATCGTCCTTTAAATAAAAGAGGGATGAGAGATGTCCCCTTTATGGCTAAAATGTTGGTTGGAAAAGGCGTCAAAGCAGATCAAATCGTTACTAGTCCTGCCAATAGAGCTATAACAACTGCCAAACAGTTTGCAGCAGAACAAGGTATCGAACAGGAAGACTTAATGATCCAGCACGGAATCTATGAAGCCTATCCCGAATCTTTACTTCAAATAGTTCGTGAATTTTCAAATGACCTCGATATTGTACTAATGTTTGGCCATAATCCTGGATTTACCTACCTAGCGAATATGTTTGACGGAGATTATATCGTTAATATACCAACTTGTGGTGTGGTTGAAATAAACGCCGATATTCAAAAATGGGAAAATCTAGGGGGAACCAATGGAAAAATTGCCAACTTCTATTTTCCAAAACAATATTTCTCTTGAAAAAAACCTTCCTTATTCTTTCAATGCTAGTGTTTGTCTTCGGCTGTAGTGAACCAGAACCAACGTTTACGATGCCAGAAGAAGCACTGGTAAAACTTTTATATGATCTACAGGTAGCAGAAGCTGCCATACAAACTGTCCATAGTAGTAATAAAGACAGTGTAATTGCCATTTTTTATGACCAAATCTTCGAAATTCATGGAATTGACCAAGAAATTCTAACAAAAAATATTGAAACCTTAAAGAAAAGTCCGCTGAAATCTCATAAGGTCTATAAAAAGGTATTAGAACACCATAAGGAGTTGGTGAAACAAAAAAAGTGAAAACCTCCGGGGAGGAGATTTTCACTAAGACTTATGAGAGAATAATTAAAAGGCTACACAAATCTACTCAGTTTTATACTGATTATCCCCCTAGATTGACACTTTAACACTTTTTCTATTAAAAATTTTAGTTGGTTTGTATAGTATCTAGCATATCTCTATTTATTAAATCCATCATTGAACCAATTGTAGGGCAACTTCAATAATTTAATATGGATTTAATATTGATTTTCGAACTAAGTACTTCAATTTTGTACCTTTGCAATTAGAAAAAGGACTTATTTTTTCTACTTAACTTTAATCTCCAAATAATGGAAATCCAACATAAAATATTGGTGGCTGATGATGACGAGGATATCCTAGAATTTATTCGGTATAATCTTGAAAAGGCAAATTATATAGTGGTGATCGCCTCAGATGGTAAGGAAGCGATTAAACAAGCTGAACTTGAGAATCCCGATCTAATAATTCTAGACATCATGATGCCGGAAATGGATGGGGTAGAGGTTTGTAGGCATTTACGGTCTCAGTCAAAATTTAGAAATACCATCATTACCTTTTTGACTGCTCGAAGTGAAGATTTTACCCAAATTGCTGCCCTAGACGTCGGCGGCGATGATTTTATAAAAAAACCTATTAGACCTGGTGTACTCCTTAGTCGCATAAAGGCCTTATTGCGCCGTACCAATCGCTCCGTAGATGATCAATCAGACAATATTATCCAGGTAGGCGACTTAATGGTCGATCGGGAGAAAGTGCTAGTTCAGAAAAATGGACAAACTATTGATTTAGCGAAAAAAGAGTTTGAATTAATCGTTTTATTACTAGGTCGTCCAGGAAAGGTTTTTACTCGGGACGAAATTTTTAAAAAAATTTGGGGAGCAGATGTGATTGTTGGAAATCGTACAATTGATGTTCATATCCGTAAATTAAGAGAGAAACTTGGAGATGATTCTATCAAAACGGTTAAAGGAATCGGCTATAAAGTAGAAACTAACTAG
>JALZUU010000198.1 GCA_023300665.1 Saprospiraceae bacterium
CCTACCCGTAATCCATTAGGAACAGGACGTTCCGGAGCAAGTAAGGTAATGCTTTTTTCTTCCCCTACCGTTCCTAAAACAAGACATTCACTCATCATGTTAGCAATCTGTTTGGGTGAAAAATTCACAACGGCAACAACTTGGCGACCAGATAATTCTTCTGGCTCATATAGCTTAGTAATTTGAGCAGAAGATTTTTTAATACCCAAAGGACCAAAATCAATGGTAAGCTTATAAGCAGGATTTCGTGCTTCTGCAAAAATTACTGCTTTTAAGATCGTTCCTACTCGCATTTCCACTTTACTAAAAGTCTCCCAGGTTAAGATTTCCGTTTCTTTATTTTCCATTTTTTGATTGGATTATTTATATGGCAAATAAGCTTATTTCTATGTCACAAGATAAATATTTTATTTTTTATATAAAGGTTAAAAAAAGCTTTAATAAGAAAAACAAATTAAATATAAATTTAATGTATTGTTAAAACTAATGTCACAATATGAATTTTTAAATAAAAACGGTACAATTTTAGGGCAAAAAATATAAGATCGAGTATGATCGTTCCCCATCCCCTTTGTATGGACGGAGCAAAAATTATTTTTTACCTTAAAATTCTGTCCACTACTATGAGACATTTCTGTTTTAAATTGAACGTCCGGTTATCCGGCGTATCCATTTTTTTGTTATTAATACTTAATATTTCACTTCTACGTGCCAGTACTTTTGTCAATCCTGGTGATCCTAATTGTGCCAATCCTACCGAAATTGGTGGATTTGTTTTTGAAGATCTTAACGCCAACGGCATCAAAGATACGGGAGAAGATTTTCTAGAAAATATAACCATTTCTCTTTTCGAAGATCAAAGTATTCCGCCATTGACTTTAAATACCAATATCAATGGAGAATATCTATTTACTGGATTGGCAAGTGGAACCAATTATCGAGTAGAGTTTACCATACCAGCAGGAATGCAAGAGTCAAAAACAGGAGCTGACTCCTACTCTGCCACTCAAATCACAACTAGTGGAACTTGTAATAATAACCTTGGAATCAGTCAGGTAGAATGCTATTGTGAAGAGGATCCATTTCTCCTTATTCCTTGCTATGTAGAAGGTCCATACAATGGCACTTACGCTACTGAAACAGCTGTTTCAAAATTATTAGTTAGCGCCGACGGACATCATTTTAATGGTACTACCAAAACGGCAGATTACGAAGCCTCTTTAATTGCTTCACATGGGCAGATTGGATCTGTTTACGGTATTGCTTGGCAGAATACAGAAGAAAAATATTATGTATCTGCTTTCCATAAAAGATATGTAGGCTTCGGACCTAACGGACCTGATGCCATTTATCAAATGGATATATTTGGCAATGTAACAGGCGTCATCGAATTAGATAATCTTCTAGGAACCACAAATACAACAGGAACTGATGTTCACGATTTTACTCCAGCAAGTAATGGTCATGTTTATGATCTTGGTGTTGGAGATAGTTCTATTGATGGTGTCGGAAAAATAGGTTTTGGTGATATGACTCTTTCCGCTGATAAAAACACCCTATACATCGTTAATCTTTTTGATAAAAAAATATATGCACTTGATATAACAGATGGCAATACAGCTAATGTTTCTATTATTACTTCTTGGGATGCACCAGATGAAACAGGTGCTGATCGCCACCGTCCTTTTGGATTGGCCTTCCATGAAGATAAGTTATGGGTAGGAACTGTAGATGAAAACGCTAGCAATGCTTATGTTCACTCCATCGATCCTGCAGGAACTAGTTTTAATTTAAAACTCACAATTCCTTTAAATTATCCTCGTCAAGCATTTATTGGTTCAAATGCAGGACTAACTGATCAATCTGCTGAGTGGCGGCCTTGGGCTACTAATTCAAACATTGCTTTTTTTGAACAAAATAGTGGAGAAATTGGATTTCCACAACCTATTTTATCGGATATGACCTTCACTGCTGAAGGAGATATGATCTTAGGATTTAGAGACCGTTTTGGCGATCAGACTAGTGGCGAAAAATTCTTTAACACCACTGAAACTACCGTTACTTGGGGAACTTCTGCTGGTGATATTCTAAAAACATGTTATGATAATATCAATGATAACTTCACCTTAGAAACTGGAAATAGTGGAAGCTGTGCCGGTGTAGGAGGTATAGAAAATTCTGGCCCTGGTAGTGATGGTAGAGAATTTTACCATTGGGATATTTATAATTTTATTAATAATTGGGACCCTAATGATGTAAGTGGAGCCTTTCACTGGGAGACCACTCAAGGAGCATTACTGCAATTAAAAACAAAGCCTTATGTAATTACCAGTTGTATGGACCCATTCCATGATTTTTCAGGTGGGATTGTAAAATTTGATAATGCGGATGGTGGCCGTTTTGGAGTGGGTACCAATGCTTCACACGTTGATAATCTAACCGGAGGGTATACACTTTTTGAAACAGGAGATTGGACAGGAGCTCCACCTGTTAGTAATGGTACTTTATCAAAAGGAAATGGTTTAGGTGCATTGGATGCTGCCTGTACTGCACTACCTTTAGAAATCGGAAATTACGTTTGGTATGATGCCAACGGAAATGGTATCCAAGATCCTAACGAAAACGGAATATCAAATATTTCAGTTATGCTAACGGACGAAAATGACCTAGTTATTTCCACCACAACTACCGATGCTGACGGTATCTATTTGTTTTCAGATACTAACGTAACAGTAGGAATAGATTATAATACAGATTATAAAATTAAAATTAATTTATTAGATGCTCAAATCTTTAATGGTGAGATCAATAGTACAACTTTACTAAATGCGGGAAGTGGTAAAAACAACAATCACGCTATGATGATTGGAGATCTTGCTACCATAGAAATTACCACTGGTAGTTCAGGACAAGTTACCCTAGATGCAGACTTTGGTTTTGCACCGACTGCTACAATTGGAAATACCGTATGGTTGGATGAAAACGCCAACGGTATGTTTGATGCGGGGGAAGAAGGTATCCCAAATTTAACGGTGTCCTTGATCGCATCCGATAACACAATTATTCAAACAACAACGACAGATATAAACGGTGGCTATGTTTTTAAAGGGCTACTAGTAGACAACTATACGGTAGAAGTAAGCGCTGGTTTACCAACTGGATTACTACCTACCTTTAACGAGGATTCAGGAACTTTACTACCCGATAATGCAACTACTGTAAATATCTCAGGTAGTGACGACGAACATCTAAGTGCTATTTTTGGGTATAATTATATTTCTAGTCTAGATGTAAATAATCCTAACGGAATGGCTACTGGAGCCATCGGAAATAGAATATGGAATGATGTCAACGGTGACGGTATCCAAAATGCAGGAGAAGCAGGTATTCCTAACGTAACAGTTACCTTATACAATGATCACGACCTTGATGGTGTGTATGATAATGCAGTAGCGACGATCACTACCGACGTAAGTGGTTTCTATATTTTTGATGATATTGTTCCTAACGCTTATGTACTTGAAGTTGATGATACTACCTTACCTGGAAACTTTACTACTACCCCTACTGGTGATCCAGACAAAGATGCTGACAATATCAGCGAACCGATGATGGTTGCGCCTGGTGATGTAGTTTTATTAGGTGATTTTGGTTATCAATCAACGAGTGGATCAACGATCAGCGATGCTGTATTTATTGATGCTAATGCAGATGGTATTCAAGATGCTGACGAACCGGGAATTCCGGGAGTAACTATCCAGCTAACCAATAACGCAGGTGATGTTATGGCGACCATAACTACGGATGAAAATGGTAATTATATCTTCGAAGGATTGCCAGCAGATACTTATACGGTCAAAATAACTGATACTAGAAATATCTTAAACAATCTGGTACCGGTAAGTGATGCAGATGGAAATAATGATTTGGTTTCTACCGTAACTGTAGACGGAACAGCGCATAATCTTTTACAAGATTTTGGTTTTGCACCAACTACTCATTTACCGAATCAAGGAATTATTGGAAATACAATTTTTATTGATACCAATAATGATTTTACTATTACGCCTGGCGAAGGTGCAGAGAAAGTGTCTGTCAATTTATTTGAGGCAAACGGTACTACTTTGGTAGCAACTACTCAAACTAATAAAAACGGTACCTACTATTTTGGTGCTCTTGATCCAGTAGCAACTTATGTAGTCGCTGTGGAGGTAGCAAGTTTGCCTGGTGGAAATGTATATTATAATTCAGTTGATCCAGATGGTGCGGCTCCAGGAGCTAGCATTTCTAGTTCTGATCTTGCCGCCAAAGGTGGATTGGATTTTACCAAAGACTTTGGTTATAGTGCAAATACACCGTATACAATCGATGGTACAATATGGGAAGATAATAATGCGGATGGAACACTAGATGCTAGCGAAGCTGCTCGTTTTGCTAACACAACCGTTTTGCTGACCAACGATATGGGTGAGGTACTGGCAACTACAACAACCGACCCTAGTGGTAGTTATAATTTTCAGAATTTACCAGATGGTAATTATACCGTTATTGTAAGTGATGTACAGGAAAGTCTAACTGGCTTCTGGCATAGCTTAGGTAGTGATAGCGAAAGTGATCCTGTGGACGTAACCATTAACGGAGCTAATATGACGGATATTGATTTTGGTTATTATAACCAAGGAGCTGCCGTAGGTAATCGAGTATGGGATGACCTAAACGCTAATGGTCTTCAAGATGCAGGAGAACTTGGAATTGCCAATGTAGTCGTTACTATGATGGTTGATTATGACGGAGATGGCACAGATGATATTACGGTTGTAACGACGACTGATGCGCAAGGATTTTATAGCTTTGGTCAATTATTATTAGATGAAACTTATGATGGTGGAACCCATCCAGATTATACCATAACTGCAGCTACTCCACTTGGAATGGAAATAACTACACTCAATGCAGGTAGCAACGATCGACTAGACTCCAATGATCCAGCTGGTACCATTGTGATTCCTAATAAAGGAGAAGCGGAGGTTATTGCAGTAGCAAATCCTGCTAATGAATTAGCGATTGCTGGTTATGATTTTGGATTTAAAGCTACGGTATTACCAGTTGAACTTACTTCCTTTACGGGTAGTGCTACCGACTGTAAAATAACCCTAAAATGGTCTGCGGCTTCTGAGTTAAATTTTAATCATTATGAAATTCAGCGAAGTGATGACGGAAGAAGCTTTACTAAAATTGGCAGTGTAAACTCTACTGGAAATGCCATTGCTATTGACTATAATTTTATTGATACTAAAGCAAATGATGAAAACTACTATCGTTTAAAGATGATCGACAATGATGAAACTTTTGAGTATAGTACTATCATTAATTTAGATTTGGATTGTAAAAAACAGCAGGCGTTAAAAATCTATCCAAACCCATTGATAGACTCGGAATTGACTATTGAATTATACACAGAATTTACTAATACCGAATTAGTTATTACAAATCTTGGAGGACAAGCTATACAGTCCTTTATATTAGATACTGATTATGGTCAGAATATTTTAAAAATAAATATTAATGATCTACCAAACGGGATTTATCTGGTTCATGATCGTAATAATCCACAAGCTAAACCTGCTAAGTTTATTAAAGCTAAATAGGTTTTCTAACGCTAAAAAATCAAAGAGCCGATCTGAATCAACACAGATCGGCTCTTTTATTTATTTTGCTATTTAAATGAAGTAAATAGCAGTAAACTAGAAATTCCAGCTAAGACCAGCAGTCCACCATCGACGAGGTAAATTGGCACCTAAAATTTCTTGATAGTTGGTATCTGTAAGATTTCTCACTTCAACATAAGGAGTGAAAGACTTTGACAATTTATATCCTAACTTAAGATGTGTCACTAAATAATCACTTTGAATTTCGCCTTCAATTGACTCGACTAATTCGTCTTGTCTAGTACTAAAACTGGTCGCAGAAGTAAGTTGAAAATTATAAGCTGTCAGATCAAACGTTAGCCCTAATTGATGACTTGGGTGATTGGCAATATATTTTGATAATTCACCTGTTTCCGCTTCTGTCTTAAACCATGTGTAGGCCAATTGGGTATTAAAATCAATTTTATTATTCCAGTTAAACCTATATTTCACCGCAGCTTCTAGGCCAATTACGCTACTACTAGAAAGATTGTCTGCATAAAAATAATCTTCATTTTCTTGCAAATTTTTCACATTCGTAATCACTGATGAATTTCTTAAAGAGTAGTCAATTTGGTTACTAGATTTTCGGTAAAAACCTGTTAATGAAAATAGACCATTCTTATTAAAATAATATTCTCCACCCAAATCAAAAGAATGAGACGACTCTGCCTGCAAATCTGGATTTCCTACATTACGACCTGGTGAAAGATTCGGTATTTGTGAAGAAATAAAACGCTCTGTAAAATCAGCGGCTCGGACTGAACGTCCATACGATGTTCTAAAAACAAATCCATTTTGACGATAACTCAAACTTGCTTGTGGTAAAAGTTCCCAACCAAAATTCTCATCATGCTCCGCCCGTAAACTTAGATGCGTATGCCAATGATCTGACAAGGCATAAGATAAAACACTATAAATTCCAACTGCTAAATTCTGGTGGTCTCCACGATCCGTACTATTAATTTTTTTATCCACTAACTGGACACCTGAAGCTAAACTTATTTTATTATTGATTTTAAAATTGTGTTGAAGGTTTGTAAAAATCTGTCTTGTATCGTGTTCATTCGGTGCAAAAAGTGGGTTAAAAACAAAAAGGTCGTTCGTCGTCTTATAGCCACCTGTCAATGAAACTTCATGTTTATTTTTTTGGTAACGAATGGCTCCTTGGGTCCACACAGTTTTTACCGTTTCTTCAGATTCGTCAAAAGCACTTCGGGTATAAAAATACTTTGCATTAAAATCTCGATAGTCATACCCTACTCGACCGTAGACACTCCAACCTTCTCCAATTTTACCAGAGACCGCCGCAGTGATGGTACGAAGGTCAAAGAAGTTTTGGTATAAACTATCTGGATCGGTTCCCGCAATAAAATTAGGATTGACATAAGTCTCACCATCCGCAATATTTGACTTGTAAGCGGTGGAGAAATGCCATTTGTTTTTTTGCAAATTTACACCAAGATCGGTCCGATTTAAATTATGTTCTCCGATGCCTATGTTACCGCTCGTGCTGATAGGTTTCTCCATTTCAACTGCCAAAAAAGTTTTGGTTTTTATATGAATGATACCACCCACCGCATCGCTACCATAAGAAGCAGCAGCAGGACCACGAATAATTTCTACCTGTGCGATCTCAGAAAGTGGTACTGGAATATTATTATTAAAATGGGCCGTCAACGGATCGTTGACTCGGACGTTATCTACTAAAATCAATACTTGTGAAAAGGTACTACCTCGAATACCGATGTCTGACTGTACCCCAAAGTCGTTTCTACTATTGAGGTTGACCCCAGGTAGGTAACGAAGCATTTCATCAACAGTCGTTACGGGCAATTCACGCAATTCGGCTGCGGTAATAATCGAAATACTTCTTCCAGTCTTATAGGAAGCAGTGGGAATACGGGTGGCGGTCACCACCACTTGATCTAATTGAAGAGAATCCTGTCCAGTTAGTATTTGACAGATTAGCAATATTCCTAGTAGTGTAAATAGTTCTTTTTTCACTGTGGTCCTATTTTTTTGATATAAAAGCAGCAATGATAAGTACTTTTAATTAAAGGGAGTGTCTTTTATTAAACGTTTATTTTAACTCCTCAAATAATTTGACAAAACTCAAACGAACGGACAATTTTACTCAGATTTTATCAACTCTACCGTAAAAATCAAAGGTGCATGAGGAGGAATTTCGTGACCAAACCCCTTGGCACCATAGGCGATTCGAGAAGGAATTAAGAAGATGCCTTTACCACCAGGTTTTAGTAATTGTAAAGCTTCTTGCCAACCTCGAATGACTTGGTTGAGTTTAAATTCTAGTGGCTTTCCCCGTTTGTAGGAAGAATCAAAAACGGCCCCATCTAATAATTTCCCTTCGTAATGTGCTTTAATTTTGCTAGTCGCGGTTGGAGGTAATCCGTTGCCTTCCGTTATAATTTGATAATACATTCCAGAGGCGGTTCTTTGTACATTTAAATCTTGGTCGATGGCATATCCAACAAGGGCATTCTGATCTTTTTCAGGCTGCGTTTTAGGATCTTTAATAAAATGAGCAGATAGGCGAGCAGTTAAATCTGTGGTACTTACTGCTGCTGGCGGTGCAGGTGGTGGAGTCTGATCTATGGAGGCGGAACAGCCGTATAGGAAGATGGGAAGTAGGAAGTATAGGTATTTTTGCATGGGTTTTGAGGTAGGAGGTAATTAATGATTAATGCGAATCAGGGTTTAAAAACTAACTAAAATCAAAATTATTGACTAGATCATTTCAATTGACTTTGTTTTTTTGCTATTTGCTCTTAGCTATTGGCTATTTGCCCTCTTCTATCGCGATAGAGTGAAGCAAATAGCCAATAGCCCTTTATAAGCTAGCTTTGGTTTTAAATTAAATTTCAACTCCTGATTAGCATGAATAATGTGGAATCTTATTGAATCATAATAGATAATTAATAATGTGTTTTTGCGTGTATATCTTTTAGCGTAAAAAATTAAGTTGTTGAAGCGTTAATTCATTTCAACGCTTCAACAACTCAACGATTCAACAATTTACTTAGCGATTCTCACTTTTGTATTTTCTTGAATCCAGCAAGGTACTTTATAGGTTGAACCTTCCTCGATACTTCGTTGGAAAATATCGGCGCGAGTTGGCATGTATTTACGGTAGTTATTGATCAACTTATTTGCTTCAGCAGCTACATTAGCATCTATGGATTTGGCTTTGTTCCATTGATCAATTGCTACCCAAGTTACACGTTGGCTGTCGAAGCCTGTTCCAGGTCCACACAACGGACCAGAGGAAGCATACATTCTACCGATTAGCATATAAGGATCACCCCAGCCTGATCTTAGAGCAGCGGCTTTGCG
>JALZUU010000199.1 GCA_023300665.1 Saprospiraceae bacterium
TTATTCATTTTGATCGAGTTCGTGAAGGAACTTATTTCTTACTTTTTCAATATGCTTGTCTAAATTTTTACGTTTCCAATTGGAGAGGTCAATTGGATCAAGCACGACTACTTCAATGGTTGTTGGACGCACCAAACTACTTCCTTTTGGTAAGGCGTGATGGGCATTTTTTATTACAATCGGAACAATGGGTACATCCGCTTGCATTGCTAGATGGAAAGGACCTTTTTTAAATGGACCTAGTTTGGTGGTTCGGCTACGGGTTCCTTCTGGTGCTACCGCAATCGAAACCCCATTTTTTAAAGACTCTACTGCTGGTTTCATCGCTTCAATCGCTTTTTCACGATTCCCTCGATCTACGAAGACCACCCCAAGATGTTTTAGAATAGGACCAAAAGGAGGTACTGCTAATTCTTTTTTTGCAATTGCGGTAAAATCATGTCTTAATAATTTCATCAAAATAAACATATCGGCATTACTTTGATGATTAAAACAGAAAACAGCAGGCCGTGCCCGTTCAAGATTTTCTTTCCCTTTGATAACTAAATCTAATGCGGCCATTCGACATCCTAAATCACCCATTGTTGCATAAGTTGCATTAATTCCTTTTCGTTGAGACAAATGAAAAACACCCGTCGATAATCCTTTTAAAATAGAAGGATAAATACTTCCGACTGCAAGTCCCGTCCGCAGGGTATTAATCAATGGCATTCCTAAAGGCTCTTCAAATCGATGGATGGGCCAATTATTTTCAAAAGCTATTTGTGCCAAAGGTTTATCTGGATTGACTGCTTGTGGTTTCCCTACAATTTCAAGCAGTGGATAATCCTCAAAACTATCGGTATAAAAATAGGATTTAGATAAATCAATATCGTGCTTTTCGGCAAATATTTTAGCAGCTTTTGCCTTTCCTTCATTCCAACACATCTCTTCCACTTCTCCGGTAAATTTTCCATCTTCTACGACTAATGTTGTACAGAAAATATCGTCTACGCCCAAGTCTCGTGCAACAGGTGCTACTTGATAAGGCGTAGCTGCCGAAACGATGACTACCTTGTGTCCTTGCGCAAAATGCGAAGCAACGAGCGCACGTGCTTCGGGATAAATGGCAGCGGCTAAATATTTGGTATAAACTTCTTCTCCTAAATTCAGGAATTCTTCTTCTTTCATTCCCTTGAGACCTTGTACGGATAGTCGGGTAAAGTTGGCATAATCTCGACTACCGGATGCATAAATCATCAAGACTGCAACATGAGAGATCACTTCTCGAGCGGTTAATTTTTTTGATAAAATTCGAGAACGAAGAAAACGTTTGGCAGAAAAATCATTGATCAATGTTCGATCTAAATCGAAGAAAACTGCGATATGTTTTCCTTTTTCAGATTGGATGACTTCGTCAGTCACTAAGGTCAAATCTGAACCAGGGACAACCTCCATTTCTAGTGGAATGGTATGATCAAGTTCACGATCAATGATTTCTTCTAATTTTTGTAATTGGTTTAGACGGTTACTCATGGCCAATAAGTCTTCCTGCCATTCTTCTAGTTCTTCTGTTTTATGATTTTTACCTTCTGGAATCAGTTGGTAATTTCGGGCAAGTCGTAATCCGTTGGTGATAAACGGACGTGTCACACTATCCAATCTACGGATATGCCCTTGCCAATGTAGATCTCGTCCTTTAAACAAACAAGCCTCCACAAATTCACCATCATGAAAGGGCTCATCCGTATTCCATTCTAACAAAGTACGACAAACTACTTTATAAGCTTCTAGATAATTGAGCAAAACAGATTCTGCTACAAAGAAGGTTTGTCTTTCTAATAATTTACGAACATTTCCTTTTGGCTTTTTTAAAACCTTTCGCCACTGTGGATCAAACTGTTCGAGTTCTTCTTCTATTTCGTCACTAAAACTGGCTTTATTAGAATAGAAAAATTCGAATTTAAAAGTATCCCGAAGGTGCATGATTTCTTTCCAGAAATTTACCATTCGGCTGGAAGTATGATCGTCTCCGATTTTCACCAAAGCAAGCTCAATAAAGGCTCGTTGATAGAGATGCCCAGAGGCCATGTTTGCATAATAATTAGCAGGTAAGTATTCATCTCTGGCAAGGGAATATTGCGCCTTAATTCCAGATTTTATTTTTTGGACAATCCCGCTTCGTTGCAATAAATTTAAAGCATTCGTAATACTTTTCCCGATCGGTTTTCCTCGATCAAGAAGAACATCTTCCCTCCTTTTTTCAATAAATTTCATCAATTTTACCACCCGAAATTCTATGTTCTTTTTAGGTAGTGAAAAATGATTTAATAAAATATGACAAACCAAAGAAACGGTTGTAACAGGAGTTATAATATTTATTCTATGAATTACTTCAAAAGCAAATCGAGGAAGACGATTTTTAATTAAATAACTTTCTTCTTCTTGGTTAGGAATGATCGCTTGATGCATTCCTTCCGATTCTACCGGATCTCCAAAACGGATTGCGGCACGACCAAATTGATCTCCTAATTTCTTAATATAATTAATGGCAGCCGCCACACTTTCTCCCTTTTTACTTTTCCCTTTTGCTTGTTCCGTCATCTCTTTTACATCTGGAATCAGATCGTAGACAATAGAGACTGGAATGTATTTAAATTCGCGATCACTTTCTTTTTCCCCATCCATAATATATTTCAGAATGCCCATTTTAGGCCAAACCAATTTTCCAGTTCGAGAACGGGTCCCTTCGATATTCCAAGTAAAATGTTGACCACTATCAATCAGTGTTGTAATAAAGTGTCGAAGGGTCGCTTTATACACCGCGTCTTCTTTAAAATTTCTACGGATAAAAATCATCCCACTATATTTTCCGACCTGTTTCATAATCGGAAAAGCCATATTGTCTCCTGCAAACATAAATGGAACTGGCATACCATATCTTGCTAAAGTGGTTACTAAAACAAGGGTATCCAAATAAGTTTTATGGGTCATAATAAAAGCCACGGGATGTTTCCGTATAAGCTTCATCAATTTTTTAATCCCTTTTTCATCCACATCAATTTTATCCGCATAAGCACGAGAAATTAAATATTGAAAGGCTTGGATAGATAGAAAATTGGAGACAGGATGTTGCTGCGTATGGAGTTCTCCAAGACATTTAATTGCATGTTGCTCAACGTCTGTAAAACTTCGGCTCTCGGCTTTAGCGATGGCCTTTAGTTTTTTTTGAAACTTTGGATGTTTTATTATTTCTTGCATCTGCTTTTAATGTTTTTACCGTTTTTTAAACTGCGCCATTTTCTGTTGCCAAAAAAGCGGGAACATCATTTTTTCAATATTGGGTGGTAATTTATCTACTTTCTT
>JALZUU010000200.1 GCA_023300665.1 Saprospiraceae bacterium
TTTGATGCCGCCTGTTTCGGTAAGTTCAGGGCTACCGGAAAGAAAGATCATTTTACCATTTAGCCAATTTCCTTTTCCAGATCGGGCATAATAATTAAAAAGCGCATTCCGAGCCGTCCCAAAATGATTGGGCATACTTTCTTTGGTTAGGGGAATATATTTAGCACCCGAAGTAGTTCCAGAAGTCTTTGCAAAATAACGAGGCCGGCCGGGCCAGAGTACATCGGATTCGCCTGTTTTTACACGATCAAAATAGGTACGCATTCCTTCATAGTCATTGATCGGAATATTACGCCTATAATCATCGTAACCACCTATTTTTGAAAAATCATGATCTTTACCAAAAGCAGTGTCCTGTGCTCGCTTGACTAAATCCTGTCTTATTTGCTCCTGATCATGTACCGCTGTTTGCGACCATTTTTCAATCTGGCGGGCTATCAAATGGGCAAAGGGTTTAACAAGCGTGGATTTTATTTTCAAAATATTTTTGTAGTTTTAAGATATTTATTGGCTAGTTGATTTCTCTTTAACAACGTCAATTTCAAAGCAGTCAACCTATTTCAAAAATAGAAACCTAAATTTTGATGATAAAAGGTTCAATCAATATTCAAAATTGGCTATTCGGTATTGGATATTTTCTTTCTTATTTTGTTCCTATTTTAAAATATTGACGTCTTAAGAAGATAATAGACTATGAAGCTGTTTAAGAATGTTCACAAAAGGCGAGGATAAATGCTTGATAATGTGGGCGATGCTCATTTTGCCGCCCGTCCCTTCGGGTTCACTAATTTTTATTAGTTCATGTAGCCGTAGTTACATAAAAAAAAATAGCCGAAGATCCACGTTATCAATGATTTGTCCGTAGCCATTGTGCTTCATTTTTAAACAGCTTCTTTATTCTAACACACAAAATTAATCATCCAAACCATAAAAACGACAGATCATGCAAAGAATTCTAATCTTACTAGTTTTGTTTACTACTACTTATGTCTCTAGTTTATCTGGACAAGAATCGAAAGGCGAAGCACATCGTCATCATGTTGAAAAAGGCGATCATTTAATAAATTTAGGTGTTTCACTTTTACCTAATCCAGGTGATTTTGCGCTTGACTTACTTACAGGTGGAAGTGCATCAGGAGACCCTACGCCTGGTATTAATCTTCATTATGAATATAGTGTTGCTAATAATATCAGTCTAGGAGGAATGTTGGGGTATTATCGAGTTAATGCTCAACAAGATTTAAGTTTAGAAGATATCTCTGATTTATTAGAAGATCCAGAATGTGCAATTCAATGTTTATTACCTTTTAGTATTGGGTCTACTTGTGATTGTGATGAGCCGACGATTAGAGAAAAAGTAAATGTTTTTACAATTGCGGGGAGACTCGTTTATCACCGGCAGTTAGCAATTATTCCAGAATTAGATTTTTATACTTCTATCACCGCAGGTTATAGTTTTAACCGTCGTAACACTGTTGTGGAACAATTAGGAAATATTGCATTAGATGAGTTGACGACAACAGGTGTTAACATACCTACTTTCGTTTATTATGTTTCGGTCGGTGGTCGTTATTTCCTTAGTGAGAAATTTGCAATTTTTGGAGAAGGTGGTTATAGCAATGTGCATTTGGTGCAGTTAGGATTGACGTATCGACTTTAGAAAAAGCTATTGGCATTTAGCTTTTGGCCATTGGCTTCCTGCTAACGTGAATATCTATTTTTAAAGAAAGAGGTCATCATCGTTCACCTCTAACTTGGGGATGTTTCCTCAAGTGTGTCTGCGTGTTTTGGCTTCCTTCAGGACCGAGGTGTGGGTGGCCAGAGACACACTTTATTGAACGCTCCTCTAACTTTTGAAGGAGAATCTTGCGCGCATGTTCCTGAATTGAAAAAATCTTTTAAGGGATTGCAAAATTTCATTTTCAAAAAACAAAATTGGACTAAAAAAAATCCCCACATCGAAAACGATGCGGGGATTTTTTAGTTTGCTTCCAATGCGCTTGAAACGCGATTAAAGGAAGCCAATAGCGAATGGCCAACAGCCAAAAGCTTTCTCCTAGTAACGGTAGTATTCAGGTTTGAATGGTCCTTCTTGTTTCACGCCGATATAATCTGCCTGTTCTTTAGACAATTCTTCCAGCTCTACGCCGATCTTAGATAAGTGTAGACGTGCTACTTTTTCATCTAAGTGCTTAGGAAGCATGTATACTTTATTTTCGTACTTATCGCTATTTTCCCAAAGTTCTAGCTGAGCTAGAGACTGGTTGGTAAAAGAGTTAGACATTACGAAAGATGGGTGACCGGTAGCACAACCAAGATTTACCAAACGTCCTTCTGCTAGGATGATGATATCTTTTCCGTTGACGGTGTATTTATCAACCTGAGGTTTGATTTCTATTTTGCTATCACCGTGTGTTTTGTTTAACCAAGCCATGTCGATTTCGTTATCGAAGTGACCGATATTACAAACGATGGTTTTATCTTTCATCATTCCGAAATATTTTCCGTTGATGATATCTTTGTTACCAGTAGCTGTAACTACGATGCTCGCTTCTTCTAATGCATTCTCCATCTTCTTTACTGCGAATCCGTCCATTGCAGCTTGTAGCGCACAAATTGGATCGATTTCCGTAACAATTACACGAGCTCCAGCACCTGCTAAAGAAGCAGCAGAACCTTTACCTACATCACCGTAACCAGCTACAACCGCTACTTTACCAGCGATCATTGTATCAGTCGCACGACGAATCGCATCTACACAAGATTCTTTACAACCGTATTTATTATCAAATTTAGATTTAGTAACAGAATCATTTACGTTGATAGCAGGAAGTACTAGTGTTCCGTTTCTTTCTCTTTCGTAAAGACGGTGAACACCGGTAGTCGTTTCTTCGCTTAATCCTTTGATACCTGCAACTAATTCAGGATATTCATCAAAAACCATGTTGGTTAAATCACCACCATCGTCTAAGATCATATTTAATGGCTTGTCGCCATCAAATGCCTTTAGTGTTTGTTCGATACACCAATTGAATTCTTCTTCTGTCATTCCTTTCCAGGCATAAACAGGAATTCCTGCTGCTGCAATTGCTGCTGCTGCATGATCTTGTGTAGAGAATACGTTACAAGAAGACCAAGTAACTTCCGCACCCATTGCTACCAAAGTCTCGATAAGGACTGCAGTTTGGATCGTCATGTGTAAACAACCAGCAATTCTAGCACCTTTTAGTGGCTTAGACGCACCGTATTGGTCACGAAGTGCCATTAAACCTGGCATTTCTGCTTCGGCAAGGTCCATTTCTTTACGGCCCCAATCGGCTAGAGAGATGTCCTTTACTTTGTAACGGACGTTAGATTCTACATTTTGCATATCTAATTGATTTATATGATTTAATGAATTTTTGTATAAAAAGAGGTGCAAAGGTACGCAATTCTAGAGAAATGGTAGTGGTTGAGTATCAATTTATTGTAATAAAGATATAGGTAAATAAAGCGTGAAATGGTCTTATTTAGAATATGAAAAACGGTCTGAAATGCCGAGGCGCTTCAGACCGTTTAAAACAATGATTAATCTTTGTTACTTGGTGTCTTC
>JALZUU010000201.1 GCA_023300665.1 Saprospiraceae bacterium
TCTACCCAATTTTTAGTAAAAAGATGAAGCGTATCTTGATAATAAAAGAAAGATTCACAATCATAATCATTTGCATTTAATAGCTCTTCAAAATCGGTCTGATCGCTGTAAGAAAAATTAATAATCTCTGCACTGACAATTAGATTTCCTAGATCATTTCGATCAATTTTTCCAATCTTCAGATCCATTCGATTACCCGCATTATTACCAAAATCTCCTACAAAAAGATGGGTATCGCTTTGCGCCATATCTTCCCAATCTTCGTTTTCTAACCCCCCAACTAAAACGGTCTGAAGGATCTCTCCAGTCAGCGAATCAATCCGGTAAATTTCATCAGGATTTCCTCCATCATTATGCGTCCAAAGTTGTCCGTTCAAATAAGCAAGTCCAGAAGATTCTTCTAATGCGTTTGGTAAAGTTGCACGTTGCTCCATCTGAAATTGCGTAGAACTATAGAGGCAGGAGCCATCATTATCCACCGCCATTGCTTCGAAATTAATCGCTTGAGGATCAGTACAACCAGTCTGTCCTTCCAAAGAAATATTACTAATCAAACAGAGGGTAAAACATAGAAAGAGTTGACGGTACATCTTATTTTTTTTGATAAAATTATTTAATAAGTTGTTCTAAATGAAAAAGGGTGAGTTTACAAGAAGCAAAAACTAATTAATAAAAGCAATGCTGAATAAAGATTAAAAAATTACTACGGGCCGATAAGCCGGATTTTGTCAATCTTGATCGAAATCAAAAAAGCTCTGTCATTTATCTGGGACTGTGCTCACGCAAAGCCTCTAGCTGCCTACCCCTCCCGACTTGCCGAAGCAAACCAAGCGCGTAACTTCGCTGGACATTCACTCAAAAGAACAAATGATCCAATCGAGATGTATGTGGCATTTCAACCCACAAGGTTTATCCACCAAATCAGTTGCCTGATTCGACCGTGCGCTCTTACCGCACATTTTCACCCTTATCTCGGCATAACCGAGACGGTTATTTTCTGCGACACTTGCTGTATAAAATGGATCCGAAAATCCATTATATCCCATCCGTTAGATGGTGTGGTACGCTACGTTGTCCGGACTTTCCTCATTTCCGACCGAAGCCGAAACCGCGACAGAGTGGCCCGTAGTAAATATAAAAGTACGTTATTCTAGTAAAATGAGGAGAAGAAAGCCTTATTTTGTTGTTTTCAAACATAAATACGCTTATATTTATTTTTTTTATCATAAGTTAGAAAATAACTTATTCATATAACTCTTTAAACAGATATTTGGATTAGATTTTGTGGGAGAACTGCTAAGAATTCCTACTAAATTAATTACGATAATGACCAGAAGTCAACTTACATCAATTTCCCTGGCTTTTCTATTTTTTTTCCTTGCCACTGCCTACGATTTTTATACAGATCGTCAGACGAGTCTATCTCGTTATAAAGACACTATTGAGTCCTATTTGCACCAACAAGAAGACCGCGTAGAAGATATCATGGAAGACCGGAGTTTTATCTACCGAATTACCGGAGCAGATAATGAAAGTGTATCCAAGAGGGCTGAAGATCTTAAACGTCTTCAAGAATTAGCAGTAGAAGATTTTACGATTTACATCACTAAGAATGATTCTATTGTTTTTTGGAATAATAATCTTTCCACTTTACCTGAAGAAGCCTACGGTTATGATAATGGAGAACGAACCAGTAAGTTTATTTCTCACTCGAATGGTTACTACCAGTTAACTAGTCAAACAAGCATTGACGAAAAATTAGGGCAGTACAATATTCACGCGATGATTCCTATTCGCTACAATTATCAGCTAGTTAGTAATTATATCAAAGACCAATTTGTAGCGGATGAGTACATTCCCAAAATGGTCGAACTATCAGATGATTTTACGGAGTATGCGATCCATAATAAAAAAGGAGAACGAGTCAGTTACCTCGATGCACCAGATAATTTAGTGGACGTGCGCAACCAGCGTTTACTTTCTCTATTGATCTTTTTCGGGCTTTTTATGTTGGGTGTTTTTATACATATTACGACACTCAAAATAATCAAGCACCATAAACCTTGGATAGGAGCAGCCTTTATGATTGGAACAGTTCTATCCTTACGGTTCCTTAGCATTATCAGTAATTTTACAGATCGTTTTAGTGCCCTTCCATTTTTTCAAGGGATATTTGAAGAATCACTTTGGACACATTCTCTGGGAGATATGTTTATCGATGTGAGCCTCTTACTGTGGTTAATGGTGTTTTTTCACCAGGCTTATCCTATGCAACATAATAAGGTGATTAGTAAAAACAAGCAATTCGGTTTGACCGTGATGAGCTATTTTTCTATTGTGTTCAGTTTTCTATCCTTAACCGCGGTTTTTAAAATGATCGTGTTTAATTCTAGTTTAAACTATGATTTTAATAATGTTTTTAATTTAGACTCAAAGAGTATTATAGCCATCGTAGCGGTAGTGATATTACTTACTGCACTTTTTGTTTTTTCACATCGGATGATTTTAATCGTCAAAAAAACGGAAGTTCCATTTAACCGTAGACTAGTAGCTTTAGGTATAGCAAATATTTTAGCTTTCCCGCTTTTTTATGCTTTTGATTTTTTAATTAATTGGGGAATTCTCTTTGCAATCTCTTTTACTTTAATTGTATTTTTTGATCTTTTTGTAGATCGTCCTAATGTTGATTTTCTTTATCTTATTTTTCTTTTAGGAATTTTAGCTTTATTTCCTTCCGTTCTTTTGTTCATGTACAACTCTTATTTGGACAATACCTTTCGTTCTGATTATGCTCGTGAACTATCAGAACTTCGGGATCCCTATGCGGAAGAGTCGTTTAATAATTTGATAAAATTCGTGAAGGCTGACCCTGTAATTGGTAAAGAGATCAAAGTCCCTCATCTATTTAAAGACAAGCTCTTTAAAGATAAAGCTAGACCAATTGAAGATCAAATTGACTTATTTTTAACTTCCGACAATTATCTTTTCTATAATTATAAATATAAAGTTAGTCTCTTTAATAGGTACAAAGATGTTGAACTAGAAAAACAGACACCAAGCAATTATAAGGATTTCCAAAAGAAATTAAATGCGGCTACTCAATTAGACGAATCAAACAATGACCTGTATTTTTACGAAAATTCAGATGAGCAACAATGGTCTTATTTATTAGAAATACCCATCTTGGATAATGATGCTAATTCCCAAGAAAATATTATGGTTCTGGAATTTATCCGTTCTAGACGAGAGCAATCCAAAGTATATACAGAACTTTTGGTTGACCAACCTTATAAAAAATTACAGCGATTAAATAAATATGATTTCGCAGTTTATCACAATAAAAAACAACTAGACTCTAAAGGAAATATCTACGGATCTGTTCTTACCCTAGATAAACTTCCTGGTTCGGATAAAATTTTAGAACAAACGATAGGTAATCGAACAGAGATAATTTATCAATCCGCAGATGAAAAAACAGTTGTGATCATTGGTCGTGATCGAGAGACCATCATTAAAATGATCTCTTTATTTTCCTACATGTTGACCCTCATGATCGGGATTGTTTTCATTGCCATGGGATTGAATACGGTTTTTAAATTCGTCCCAAACACTTTTAATTTCTATCTACTTCGTAGTCCATCTCTAAAAAATAAGATTCAGTTGGCCGTAGTAGTGCTCACTGTTTTCTCCTTTTTATTTATTGGCTTTACAACAACTTGGTTCTTTAAAAATTCTTCAGAAGAATATCACGAAAAAAGACTAGAAAGAAAAGCCAGTTCGGTACTTACTGATGCTCAACGAGAAATCGAACGCATGACTGCAACTAAAGACTTACAAGTTGATATAAAATCTATTCTAAAACCTGTTTCTGAAACACACCGAATTGATATCAACTTATATGACTTGGATGGTAATCTAATTGGTTCTTCTGAAGAAGATTTATATCGAAAAGAAATTATTTCTCGACAAATGGGCTCCGTAGCATTTCAGGCACTTTCCCGTCATGGACGCGCTCATTACACCCAAGATGGGGAACATATTGGTAGCCTGAACTATAAAGCAGCTTATGTTTCTCTACTCGGACCCAACGAAGAACCCGTAGCCTATATGGGACTACCCTACTACTCTAAACAAAGTAAGATGAGTAATGATGTAACGTTATTCATGAGTACCTTGATTAATGTTTATGTATTTTTATTGTTTATTGCTGGAGGTATTGCAATGTGGACGGCACGTTCTATTACCAAACATATTACCAAGATTGGAGAAAAACTAAAAGAAACTGAACTCGGAAAAAATAATACGCCACTCGAATGGGAAAGCGATGATGAAATCGGTGCCTTAATCAAAGAATATAATAAAATGATTAGGCAGCTCGACTCCTCTGTTAAAAAACTCGCACAATCTGAACGAGAAGGTGCTTGGCGTGAGATGGCTAAACAGGTCGCGCATGAGATTAAAAATCCGCTAACGCCGATGAAGCTCAGTATCCAATATCTACAACATGCTTTTCAATCTCGCCCCGATAATGTAGAGCCTTTATTAAAAAGAGTATCTGCTACCTTAATCGAGCAGATTGATAACTTATCACATATCGCAACGGAATTTTCAAACTTTGCGAAAATGCCACAGGCTGAAAATCAGCAGATCGTTCTGAATAATCATGTAACAAGTGTTTACAATCTTTTCAGAAATGAAAATGTAGATATGAGACTGAGCGTTCCTAAAGAATCTTTTGTGGTTTTTGCGGATAAAAACCATCTAGTCAGAGTATTTAATAATCTGATTAAAAATGCCGTTCAGGCCATTCCTGAAGATCGTAATGGTATCATTACCGTTTCGCTTTACAAGCAAGATGACGAGGTCGCCATTGTTTGTGTTCATGATAATGGATCAGGTATTCCTGATGATAAAAAGAATAAAGTATTTGTTCCTAACTTCACTACCAAAAATTCAGGAACAGGCCTAGGTCTCGCTATTTCTAAAAATATCATTGAATCTGTCAATGGTAGAATATGGTTTGAAACAAAAGTAGACATTGGTACCAAATTCTTTGTCGAACTTCCGATCATAGAAATAAAAGAACTAGAATACGCTCCGGAATTTTAGTGCTTGCCTAAATTTTCATTAATGGCTTAGAATGCTTGACAAATTTAGGATGATTGCTAACTAGTAAAAAAATAGGCTACTCTCCATAATTTGTCACACACTCAATGAGTGTTATTTAAAAAATTGGTCCTGCGCTTAAACAAGTTTTCTATCTTCGTGGTTAGTATAGTCTTTATTCTACAATGGAAAACTCAAAAATCTGTATCATCGGAGCTGGAATCGGAGGATTGTCAACCGCGATTCGTCTCGCGGCTATAGGCCATCAAGTCACTGTATACGAAGCTAATAGCTATCCCGGTGGAAAGCTCACCGAATTCCGAGTAGGTGATTATCGCTTTGATGCGGGTCCTTCTTTATTTACCATGCCTTCTTACATCGAAGACTTATTTTCGCTCGCTGGAAAAGATATTAAAGATTATTTTCAATACGAAAAATTAGATATTATCTGTCATTATTTTTGGGAAGATGGCACCCGATTAAAAGCTTATGCGAATGCGGAAAATTTTGCAAAAGAAGTTGAAAAACAATTAGATGTTCCCGCAAAAGAAATTACAGATACCCTCGCTGCTAGCGCCAAAAAATACCACCTGACGGGTACTACTTTCCTAGAAAAATCTTTACACAAATCAAAGACTTGGCTTAGTTCAGAAGTCGCTCACTCTCTCACTCAAATACCGATGTTAACGGGTGCGGTTTTTCAGTCTATGCATCGAGATAACCAACGACGACTAAGCCATCCTAAACTCGTTCAACTCTTTGATCGCTTTGCTACCTACAATGGTTCTAATCCATATAAGGCACCTGGTATGCTTAATATTATTCCTCATTTTGAACATAATATTGGCGCGTTTTTTCCCAAAGGAGGAATGCATCAAATCACCTTGGCGCTCTCTCAACTAGCTGTTGATTTGGGTGTAAAATTTCATTTTAATCAAGTAGTAGATAAGATTCAAGTGAAAGACAAAAAAGCGATTGGTATTCAAATTAAAAACGAATACAAGGCTTACGATAAGGTGGTCAGTAATATGGATGTTTTTCCAACTTATAAAAAACTCCTAGCCGATCAATCTCAACCTCATAAAACACTTGCTCAACCTCGCTCTACTTCTGCCTTGATTTTTTATTGGGGTATTAAAAAAGAATTTAAGGAATTGGGATTACACAATATTTTATTTAGTAATGATTATCAAAAAGAATTTGCCGCCCTCGATGCTGGTAAAATTGATGAAGACCCAACTGTTTATATTAATGTTTCAAAAAAATATGTAACAGCGGACGCACCAGAAGGATGTGAAAATTGGTTTACCATGATTAATGTTCCTGCTAATAATGGACAAGATTGGAACACCTTAATCGCAAAAGCACGAGCAGATATGATCGCAAAAATAAATCGAACACTCGATATAAATCTAAAAGAATTAATCGTCTGTGAGTCTATTCTAGATCCTCGAAGTATTGAAAGTAAAACCGCTTCGTATCAAGGTGCGTTATACGGAACCAATTCAAATAATATTTTTGCCGCGTTTTTACGGCATCCTAATTTTACAAAAAAAATAAAAGACCTATACTTCTGTGGTGGTAGCGTTCATCCTGGCGGAGGAATTCCCTTATGTTTATTATCTGGAAAAATAGTTAGTGAATTAATTCAAGCATCTTGAAATCAAAAAATACCTTAGTCAGTTTTATTTTAGTCGTCGTTTATCTCGTCGGAGTCCTTGGAATTACCTTTAATTTTGATGAGCGATTTGTCCTATTGACGCCCATCAATCTATTATTATCCTTAGGATTGGTCTTTTGGACACATCCAAACCATTATACCCCTCTTTGGAAATTAGCCGCTTTATGCTTCAGCACTGGAGTGCTGGTGGAGATAGCAGGGGTACAAACGGGGCTAATCTTTGGAGATTATCAGTACGGCCCAGTCTTAGGTCCTAAAATCTGGGGTACTCCACTCATGATTGGCGTTAATTGGGCCATGCTCGTATACTGTGCCGGATCTACCGTCAATCGTCTAGTTACAGACCTAAATATTTGGATAAAAGCTGCTTTAGGAGCAATCTTAATGACCCTTTTAGACGTTTTAATAGAACCGGTGGCTATGGAGCTAAACTTCTGGAATTGGGAAGATAATATCATTCCTTTACAGAATTATATTGCTTGGTTTTTTGTAGCTTTACCATTGTTAGCTGCCTATTTTAAATTGCTAGGGAAAACTTCCAACAAAGTAGCTATCCTGCTGTTTATATTACAGTTTTTGTTTTTTGGAATTTTACAATTATGACAGCTTTACTTTATACTTTTATTGTTCTAGGAACGGTAGCAACCATGGAATTTGTAGCATGGTTTGCCCATAAATATGTCATGCACGGGATGCTTTGGAGCTGGCATGAAGACCACCATAATCCGCACGATCACGAAGGTTTTTTTGAAAAAAATGATCTTTTCTTTATGGTCTTTGCCATTCCTAGTGCGCTCTCCTATATCATCGGTTCGCTCCCAGAATATCGTTGGTTGTTTTTTATAGGTGTGGGCATTTCGATCTATGGTTTAATTTATTTTTTGATTCACGATGTTTATATCCACCAACGCTTTAAGTGGTTTCGTCAATTAGATAATAAATACTCTCGTGCGATCTTACGGGCACATGGCGCTCATCACGCTGTGCAAACAAAAGAGGACTGCGAATCGTTTGGCCTTTTAGTGGTCAACAAAAAATATTTCGGTAAACGTACCAATAGAAAACAACCAAGTTAAACGATTTACCAACCACTCCCAAATAAAGAAACATACTTACTAACATTTTATCTCTATCCTTACGCAATGGACTCAGAAGAATTAACACAATTAAGAGCAGCCATTGCTAGCTCTCCTGATAATATCCCTTTACAAAAATTATTTGCACAGGCACTTCTTCGTCACCAAAAATATGAAGAAGCAGAAGCTGCTTATAAAAATATTTTACGTGCCAGCCCTGATGATCTTTCGGTAAAACTAGGTCTTGCTACCGCTTTTTGTGGATTGTCTAAAACATCTACTGGACTCGTTCTCATCGAAGAGATGATAAAAAATCCAAAACCACCCGTTCGTACTTGGCTTATTTATGCAAAATTATTATTGCAGACGGATAACGGTCCAGAGGCTAAAGATGCTTATGAAAAAGCGATTTTATTAGATCCAAATCTAAAGGACGCATTTCTAGAATCAGAAATCAACCTACTCGAACAAAAAGAACAAGCACCTCAAAAGATAAAACTAGGAGGAGTAGATAGATCCGAAACCGAAGAGGAAAAAATCATTGATATTGAAAAACCATTAACCAATTTTTCGCAGGTCGGTGGTATGGATAAAGTGAAGGAAGAAATTAGAATGAAAATCATTCATCCGTTAGCCCATCCTGAAATCTATAAAGCGTACGGAAAAAAAATTGGTGGCGGAATTCTTTTATACGGTCCTCCAGGATGTGGAAAAACACACCTTGCCCGAGCAACGGCCGGAGAGGTTCAATCTAATTTTATTCCCGTTGGAATCAGTGATATTCTAGATTTATATTTAGGACAAAGCGAACGTAATTTACATGCAATCTTTGAAAAGGCACGCCGCTTAAAACCTGCTGTTTTGTTTTTTGATGAAGCAGATGCACTCGGTGCCAATCGTACCGATATGCGACAAAGTGCTGGTAGACATTTGATCAATCAATTTTTATCTGAATTAGATGGAATTGAATATGATAATGAAGGGGTCTTAATTTTAGCAGCAACGAATACTCCTTGGCATCTCGATCCTGCGTTTCGTCGACCAGGAAGATTTGACCGAATTGTTTTTGTTCCCCCACCAGATGAAGAAGCAAGAGCGGCTATTTTAAAAATACATTTAGCCAATAAACCAACACAAAATATTGACTACGATCAAATTGCTAGTAAAACCAAAGACTTTTCAGGAGCGGATTTACAAGCGGTTATTGATCGAGCTATTGAACAAAAGTTGACGGCGGCCATGCAAGCAGGTGTCCCACAACCATTGACTACCGCTGACCTTTTACAAGCAGCCAAACTTCAAAAACCAACGACCAAAGAATGGTTTAATACGGCTAAAAATTATGCACTATTTTCTAATGAAAGTGGTTTGTATGATGATATTCTAACTTATTTAAATCTAAAAAAATGATTGGCTCTCCACATATTCGACGGGCCCAATTACTGATCGCGCAAGATCGTCACGGGGAAGCAGAAAAAGAAATAGGTTTGGCTTTACAGCAGAATCCTGAAAACCCGTTTGCATTAGCGATGTTGTCAGAATGTTATTTAGAAAACGAGCGCCGCCCCGAAGCACTTGATCTAGCGAGACAAGCTGTGGCTGGTGCGCCACATATCAGTTATTTTTATCATCATCTAGCGCGTGCTCAATTTTTCAATAAACAAATTGATGCTTGTAAAGCAACGATTCTAGAAGGTTTGCGAATCAACCCAAACGATGCGGATTTTTTCCTGCTATCTGCTCAAATAGAATTTTATTTAGAGAATTGGGTGGACAGTTTAAAGTCTGCAGATCAAGGATTGACGATTGATCCAGAAAATATCAACCTGATTAATCAACGTACGCAAGCACTTGTAAAACTCAACCGCAAATCAGAAGCGGCCTACTCTATTGATTTTGCGTTGAGCCGTTCACCAGAAAATGCCATGTCTCACGCCAATCGAGGATGGGTGGCCATTGAGCAAGATGAATACGAAAAAGCAGTGACTCATTTTAAGGAATCCCTTCGTTTAGATCCGACCAATGAGTATACGCGATCTGGATTAAAAGAAGCCATCAAAGCCAAAAATATTTTATACCGCTATGTGCTAAAATATTTTTTGTGGATGAATAAACTACAATCAAAAGCTCGGTGGTATTTTGTAATCGGTATTTATGCTTTTTACCATTTTGTACTTTTTATTTCAAATGTTTTTCCTGTATTGGCGACGATCTTGACGCCCTTGATTGTTTTGTATGTGCTCATGGCGTTTTCTTCTTGGATTGCGATGCCGATCTCTAATGCATTTTTACGTTTTCATCCTCTAGGAAAACACGCCATGACAGAAGCTGAAAAGAAAGCTTCTTCTGTGGTCAGTTTTTTACTGATTGGAGGTATCATTTCTGTGATCAGTTTTTATGCCTTGGGGAATAGTTTTGAACTTACAGACGAAGGACTTTTTGTAACAGAAGGGGGTGAAACGCTCTTTTTTCTAAGCATGACTTTGATCTTCTTGATGATTCCGGTTGGTGGCTTTTTTAAAACGCTATCGGGTAGTAAATCTCGTAAACAACTCGGTTGGGGCTTGGGTTTCTTGTGCTTTTTCGGAATTGCTGGTATCTTTACACAAGCAGAACTCTTTGTTAATGCTTTCTTTATCGGCATTCTGCTCTATAGTTTAGGGGCTAATTATGTGCTGAGTAAGGATGCTAAGGCGATTTGATAAGCTCGACTTTACTATTTTATAACGACTAAGGGGTTAGAATATTGAATATCCAATATTGAACATTCAATATTCATTATTAACACCAATTAAGAGCCGGGATAGATTATTTGACCATCTTCGTTTTAAAATCTAGTGGTTTACCATTTTATTTTTTTAAGTGGTAATATTGAAATAATAAAGTCAATATAAGCGCTTGTTCAAATTTGGACAAACACTAAGGAGTAAACACTCTTTAAAACGAAATACTATGGCAATTGATAATCCATTACTCGACAAATTCAATCGAACTTTAAGTCTCGAACTTCCTGAGGCTCACACTATCGATGCGTATCTGGATATGATTCTTCCGGATATTAAAATGCATAGTGAAGATTTGCGGGAGCGAGAATTTTATATTGATAAACGGTGGTTAGAGATTAGTGATAAAGATGATTTCCACGAATCTGTTTTACATATCTTCCGAGACGACGACGAATACCTTTTATCTATTGATGGAAATATTAATACTGGCGTTTGGCGTACCTTACCTAAATCCAATACGATTATCATCGATCAAGTGGATGGCGATGCAATTATCAAAAGCGAATTATATGATCTAGCTTTTTTAAATAAGGACTTTTTTATTTTAAAAAAACATGGTGATCAAAAACGTATCGGAAAAACAAAGTATCGGTTTTTCGGTCGAGAGTCACATGTAAGAAGATTCGTTTGGCGAGATGCGATCGAATCGCTTTATAATTTACATCGGAATAATAGTCAGTACGTCGGAGTAATGGTGGCCGTAGGTGTGGTGGTGGTGATTTTGGTGTTGTTGTCTTTTTATTAGGAGAATGCAATTAGATTAAAAAAGGAAGTATTCGAATCACCATGTTATTTCACTAATACAAATCAATTCTACCCAACCAAAAAACAAAAAATGCCGTGTCATTCAGATTATCCAAAGTTATCTAGTCTAGAGTCCGAGTTGACTATGATTTATAATATTTATGATGATTTAAAAGGTACATTCAAACAACTTAAATATCCTCATTCTGAAATTTACAAGTCAAAATCCGATAAAGCTAAATTAGATAAAGAGACCAGGATTCTATGCAAATACCTACAAGAAAAAACAAAAACTGAAATTACCAATCTTAATTACATCTCTCAACGCTGGTGGCTAAATCATCAAATCAGCGACTTTAAAAGAATGGTCAAAGAAAGTAATCAGGATAATTTCAAACGTGAAGATTATTCAAACTATGAAATAGGATTAATTTACCAAATAGATTTTTTGAATTCTTTAATTGAAGACGCATTTAATAAAATCGAAAAAAGATTTGATCATTTTAACACTGAACAAAATATCGAATGGCAAAAAAATATAACAAGATCTAGCTTTGTCCAAGCGATGTCTTCTTTTGAATTATTTTCAGAATTAATATTTTTAAAAACCTCTAGTAAATCACTTAATGATACACTAACATTCAAGGAGTATGACAAGTCTAATATTTTCTGGAAAGATACTCTGGGTCAATCATTTGAAGATTGGATTTCTTTTACCGACCAATTTGAATTAAAACGATATTTTGAAAAATATATTCACCTAGTTGATCCAACAAGTAAAGCACGAACATATTTTGAAGCTTTACAAAGGCGATCTAAAGAAGGAAAGAACTTAATTTTCACAATCAATGATTCTAAAAATCTAATAAAAATTTTAAGAGTACTGAAAAATACTATTTTAAAAAAAATTAACAACCTCCCAAATAATTTATAAAACCCCTATTATTCCATCACCCACTATTTCTAAACAACCGGGGCCGCTTCCAATTCTTTTTCATAATAAGTCGTCGCATCTTTTAATAAAAGCTCCATTCTTTCGCGTTCTGCTTGCGTTCGATTTTCATCCCATCCTAGATAATTTTTCATATCCATCAAAACCAAATCCAAGGCCGGAGGAATACTTTCAATATCAAAATATAAACGTCCCGTACGTCTTACCAACAAATCATCCACACTATTGACCATCTCGTGGTGAATGCCAAACCAAGTCTCTGCCCGAAGCAATGCAATGTCAGCAGCATCCGAACTATAGTCCTTCATTTTTTCTAAAATTGTTTCCGCCTGTTTACCGTAAGTAGTCACCAAGTACCAACCATAGTAAGGAATCAATCCTAGTTTTTTTACTTTATTTTCTAAGGTTTGAATATAAGCTTCTACTTCTTTTGCATTTTTTAAAGCGTCTGTGGTCAGTGGAATCTCTTTGGTAGGGCAAGGGCCAAATGGTTCGGGTAATTGCTCATCTACTAGATCTACAATTCGCTGCGCCATTTTGCGGTAGCCTGTTAACTTCCCACCCGCAATAGAAATCAATCCAGTCTCTGAGACAAAAATTTCATCTTTTCGAGATAACTCAGAAGGAGATTTTCCATCCTCATGAATCAATGGTCGAAGTCCAGCCCAATTAGAAATAATATCGTTCTTATCAACATTCACTGTTGGTAACGCATGATTGACTGCATTCAATAAATAAATCGCATCATCTTTGGTCGCCACTACCCTATTTAAATCTCCCGTATAATTGGTATCGGTTGTTCCCACGTAAGTTACCTTCCCACGAGGAATCGCAAAAACCATTCGTCCATCTGGAACATCAAAATAAACGGTATGTTTTAATGGAATTTTATGATGCGGAAATACAATGTGTACACCTTTGGTCAAGTGCAATCTTTTACCAGATAATGATTTATTTTTCTTACGCAATTTATCGACCCACGGACCAGTAGCAGAAACCACTCTTCTTGCTTTGATTTTAAAACTTTCTTTCGTCAAATTATCTTGGACCAAAGCCCCAGAAACTTTTCCATTTTCATCATAAGTAAAATCTAAAGCTTGGGTATAATTTAACGCCAATGCTCCTTTACTAGCTGCAGTCTTTAGTAACTCAATCGTCAAACGCGCATCGTCCGTACGATACTCTGCATAAAACCCGCCACCTTTTAAAATAGAATCATCCAATAGTGGTTCTAGCTTTAAAGCTTGGTCTTTAGAGAGCATTTTTCGTCGATCATCTCCTTTTACCTGTGCGAGTACATCGTATACCCAAAGACCAAAAGAAGTACTCCAATAGCCATAGGTTCCATTTTTGATCAGTGGCATCAGCATCTTTTCTGGAAGTACCAGATGTGGCGCTAAGCGATGAACAATGGCACGCTCGGTTCCTGTCTCCCGTACCAAGGCGATATCCAACTGTTTTAGATATCGTAATCCTCCATGGATAAGTTTGGTAGATTTACTACTCGTCCCTGAAGCAAAATCTCTTTTTTCTACTAAGACTGTTTTCAGTCCTCTAGCTGCCGCATCCAATGCAATACCTGCACCAGTTGCACCTCCTCCGATAACCAATAAATCAAATTCTTGTGATTGCATCGACTGGATGGTCGTGCTGCGCTGAAGAGAAGATGTTGAAGATGTCATAAAAAATAATTAACTCAGATGAAAAGTATTTTTAGGTTATACTATTTATTCTAACGAAAAAAAAAGAAGAACGTTTACATACCAATAGAAAAAGGGCATATTATTGCTAATATCCCCTTTCTCGTTTATAAAAAGCTTAAATAATTAAGCCTTAGCTAATTTTAATGCTTTGATCATTGTTTCTCCGATAGTCGCAGGAGAATTTACAACATGAATACCACATGCTTTCATGATCTTCATTTTTGCTTCTGCTGTATCCTCTTCTCCACCGATAATTGCTCCGGCGTGTCCCATGGTACGTCCTTCAGGAGCCGTTTGTCCAGCGATAAATCCAACAACAGGCTTTGTACCGTGTTCTTTGATCCAACGAGCGGCATCTGCTTCCATGTTACCACCAATTTCTCCGATCATCACGATTCCTTCTGTATCAGGGTCGTTCATCAGTAATTCTACTGCTTCTTTGGTAGTTGTACCGATAATTGGATCACCACCGATACCAATACAAGTAGATTGCCCTAAACCAGCTTTAGTAATTTGGTCTACTGCTTCGTAAGTAAGCGTACCAGAACGGCTAACGATTCCGATTTTTCCAGGATTGTGAATAAATCCAGGCATGATTCCAACCTTTGCTTCTCCAGGTGTCATTACACCAGGGCAGTTAGGTCCGATTAAGCGGCAATCCTTATCAGTAAGGTAAGCTTTTACTTTAACCATATCCTGAACTGGAATACCTTCTGTGATACAGATAATCACTTTGATTCCTGCTTCCGCAGCTTCCATTACTGCATCAGCAGCAAATTTAGGAGGTACAAAGATAATTGTTGTATCTGCCTTTGCCTTATCAACGGCTTCGGCTACGGTATTGAATACAGGCAATCCGAGGTGTGTTTGTCCTCCTTTACCAGGAGTTACACCGCCTACTACATTGGTTCCATACTCGATCATCTGTCCTGCGTGAAAAGATCCTTCTTTTCCGGTAAAACCTTGGACAATGATGTTAGAATTTTTGTTAACTAAAACTGACATATATTATGATTTTATTATTTTAGAACTTATCTAAACTTCCATTAATTGACTGCAATTGATAAAAATTTGAATAAGTCCTTATTCTTCTACAAATATAAAAATATCTTCGTCATCTTTTTGCATATAGTAGTGTTCTCTGGCAAATTTTTCCTTATCGCGTTCAATATCTATCTTATCTGCCTTTGCTTCTTTGATTTTCTCCTCGTAATAGGCGCGATCCTCTTTTAGTCGTTCTTGGGTCGCTTGTAGCCTATATTGAGTCAAAATATCGTGCTTATCGAAAAAAACCATCCATGCCAAGAAGAGGATACTTACCATAAAGTATCGATTTCTTGCCGGTACTGGAATTTTATCCAGTAGGGGCTGAAATGGATTTTTTCGTTTTGCCATAATTATATTTACGGGATGTACCACTAAGTGTGTCATTTTGCAACCCACGCCTTGTATTCCTAAAGGAAAGCCAACGCACTAACACACTTTAACGGAACTGTCTCTCATTTACATTAATAACGCTTTACCAGGATAAATAGCTGCATCGCCTAATTCTTCTTCGATTCTTAATAGTTGATTGTATTTAGCAATTCTATCAGAACGAGAAGCGGATCCTGTTTTGATTTGTCCAGTGTTTAATGCCACGGCCAAATCAGCAATGGTGGTATCTTCTGTTTCACCAGATCGGTGACTCATCACGCTTGTAAAACCATTTCGAGTCGCAAGGTTAACTGCTTGAATGGTTTCCGTTAAGGTACCAATTTGATTTACTTTAATTAGAATAGAATTAGCAGAGCTTTCTTCGATTCCTCTTTGTAGACGTTTGGTATTGGTAACGAATAAATCATCTCCAACCAATTGTACACGATCTCCTAAAGTTCCGGTTAGATTGCTCCAGCCTTTCCAGTCGTCTTCGTCTAATCCATCTTCAATGGAGAAAATTGGGTATTTATCACACCAGTCTTTCCAATAACTAACCATCTGATCAGAAGTTAGTTTATCACCAGTAGATTGGTGGAAGTGATATTTCTTTTCTTTTTTATTCCAAAATTCAGAAGCTGCTGCATCCATTGCAATTACTACATCTTCTCCTGGTCGGAAACCTGCTTTTTCGATTGCTTGAATCACTGTGATAATTGCTTCTTCGTTAGACTTCATGCTCGGTGCAAAACCACCTTCATCTCCAACATTGGTTGAATATCCTTTTTTCTTTAATACCGCTTTTAAGTGATGAAAAATTTCAACACCCATTCGTAGTCCATCAGAAAATCTTTCTGCTCCTACTGGCATTACCATAAATTCTTGGAAGTCAATACTATTATCTGCATGTGATCCACCATTCAAAATATTCATCATTGGCACTGGTAAAACGTGTGCACCAACGCCACCTACGTAACGATATA
>JALZUU010000202.1 GCA_023300665.1 Saprospiraceae bacterium
GATAATACTATCGCATCCAAATTGATTGACTAAGTTTTGCGTAAAGACACCAGCTAGAGTAGAATCACAAGTAGTTTGGAGTAGTTGAATATCATTAGATGGATCTAAAGAGATAGTTGTAGTGATAATACTATCGCATCCAAATTGATTGACTAAGTTTTGGGTAAAGACACCAGCAAGAGTAGAATCACAAGTAGTTTGGAGTAGTTGAATATCATTAGACGGATCTAAAGAGATGGTTGTAGTGATAATACTATCGCATCCAAATTGATTGACTAAGTTTTGGGTAAAGACACCAGCAAGGGTAGAATCACAAGTAGTTTCAAATAAATCAGTAGTGTTTGTTGGTAATACTTTTACTTCAAGAAATGCTTCTGTTTCACATCCAGCAGCTGTTGTAAAACTAAGAGAATAAATTCCTTGATCTGTTAATGTGGAGTTTGAAATTGATAAAGTAGAATCCATGATAGTTGTACCCCCAGGCAATGACCAAATATGAGCAGAGCCTTCACTAGCGGAAATTTCAATCTTATCACCCTCACAAACGGTAAGTTCATCTAAGTCACATAAGTCATCGATACCATCTCCATCGGAGTCTAATCCTAACCCACAAGGACAGGCACAACCCTGAATGGAATCGTCATGTGCATTACCTAGACCCTGACCTGTAGGTCCAGCCAAAGTAGGGATTCCATTTGCGTCTACTGTGCCAGTGAGTATATCGTTTATAATATCTCCATCAGAAATACTAAGAGAACCACCTCCTTCTTCTGCATCAAGGCAGCCGTCGTTGTCAGAGTCCGTGTCAAGGCAATCCGCTATTCCATCCATATCGGTATCCGTAAATAAAGTATATTTTATATCATCAATTGCCAAAAAAGCACTAAATCCATCTCCAGGATGACCTCCCACAATCACAAATTGCTCAGAGGTAGGTACGATCAATATTCTATCGTATTCTGTATTTGTGGTGAATGTAATATTAAATGATTCCCAATCTGATGCATTGTCTATTAATTCACTTCTGCCTAATAAATCAATACCTGTGGTCGCTGCAATTGTATGGGTGTTCTCCTGTTGAGCGAGAGTTGGGTTAGAGGCTCCAGTTTGAATTCCGAAAAAATCAAAATAACCAGAACTATTGAATTCTAGATTTGGTGCTAAATTCATTTGATAGGCGTCAAAAGATAGCTGATAATTGGTGCTAGCCAAAAGGCGCTCGGTAGATGCTAGATTAATTTTCACCACCTCTTGAGTAAATTTACCACTAGAGTGAATTCCTGAAAAAGAGGTGCCTTGATTTGAAGGAATTTGCCCTGGAAGTGTGGGCGGATTTTCAAAATAGCCAGGACTTCCTGATGAAGCTTCTAATTGACTATTACCGGCAGGAAAGGCAGTTTGAAAACTATTATAATTACTTACTACAGCAGCGACTCCTCCTTCAAAACCTTCTATATTTTTGATTATGCACCCTTCATCGATATCAGAAATACCATCATTGTCATTATCTAAATCACAAAAATCCCCAACACCATCATTGTCATTATCCGAAAATAAAGTACTATTATTATTGCAAGGATCACATTCATCTGATTGTGTAGTCGGATCTGTTGTGCTGATCGTAGCTTGACCTGTTGGACCAGCAATCAACGGAACGCCATTAGCATCGACTCCGCCTAGAAGCGCACTGTGTTGGATTTCTGGATAGGTGAACCCACCACTACCTTCGAGCGCATCGGGACAACCATCGTCATCAGAATCTAAATCAAGATAATCTGCTATTCCATCATTATCTGTATCTGCAAAAATACCGAATGGACTATCTAGACATGATGCTCCATCATTTAAAGATGTAATTTCTGTACTACCGAAAAAAGAAATAGTTGGATTTAGGGTTGTGTAATCATCTACTTTGTATAATCCTCCTCCATTATTTGAAAAATATAACTCATCTGAGTTAGCTCCAAAAGAAGCTCCAAAATGAGAACTGTTGAAAGTTAAGGAGGTGCTAATGTTTACTGTATTTACTACTGCGGGTATTGAACTCAAATCCCATTTTTGTAGTTGGAGCGTATCACTAACTGTTCGTAATCCATAACCAACTCCATTTATAATCGTTATATCTGTCGATTTCCATCCTGGTAGAGAGATCGTCTCCAGATTACCCGTACCAATATTATAAATGAATCCTTCTGATTGATGTGAAACTATCCCATAATATAGATTATTATAGATATCACTCACATTTCCTCCAGTTATGACACCCGTATTCTCGTATACGCGGGTAACCTTTCCTGTTTTGGGACCAATACTTATTATATCTCCGGGATTGATTGCCAAGCCATTCTGATCTAATCCTGAGTCATTTCCCGTTACGGTAGCATATAATAATTGATCTTGCGAATTAAAACCTAGGCCGTTATATGCAAACAATTGTTCTTCTCCAATCGGGATATAATTACCATTAGTATTAGTGTAATCTAGTATGTATAATTGTTTAGAGATGACCTGAAAAAAGCCTATTGGACAGCTAAAGTCTGCTCCTTGAACTTCTATGGCATCGATTATTCCATCATTATCATCATCGAAGTCATCTATATCGACTATCCCATCAGCATCAGTATCTTGCGCTAGGATTGGATTAAAGGTCCCAAAAAAACAAAAGGTGCATAGAAGAAAAGACCATGCGATGGTGTAATGTTTATTGCTAAACATGGTTTTAATAAGCATAATGTAGTTTAATTAGTCTCTATTGATCTAACTATAGAGTTGTGTCTATGTTAAGAGGGGTGGGTTTACTTTGAGATTTTAGAGTGGAAGGGAGAGATATATCCTCTATATTCAAAATTCATACCTGATTTTATTGGGAAGAGAATACTGTATTGAGATTGATTTTTTTGATAAAAAATTAGTGAGGAGGAAATAATTTAAGAAAATAACCGAGTTTATTGGTTTGAATAAAGTCGGGATTTTTTTCAATAATATTTGAAGTACGACCAGAAGTGTAAAAAGCGACAAAAAGAGAATCTTGATGCGCAAGCGATACTTGATCAATTGAAATATTTTTGTCTGTAACAGAAATTCCATAAGCATTATGTTGTTTCGCCATTCGTAAAGTCCATTCAAAAGACCCTAATGCAAAGACTTTATAATGTGGTTTTTGATGAAGTAGTGTTCGGATTAACGCTTCTTGTCGAAGTTCAATAAATACAGTTTCAGCCAGTTGATATTCTTCTATCACTTTAATTAATGCTCCAACAAAGGCTTCTGTATATGCTGGTGTTAAAGGTGTAAATATTTTGCAATCAAAAGTAAAAAAGAAATTTTGAGGATTACTTATATTTGCTAGCATGCTATCTAATCGCATCACTGGCGTTTTCTTTTTAAAAAATTGATCGTAATAAATGCCTTCAACTTCCGACCAAGTCAAGTCGGAAATTTTTCCTGTTCCATTTGTTTGATTTTCCAAAGTTTCATCGTGAAACAAAACAAAAACATGATCCTTGGTTAATTGAATATCGACCTCTGTACCAATGGCTCCTAGCTTTATAGATCCTTTAATCGCTGGCAATGAATTCATCGGACTCCATGAATTCGGACCCAAGCCCCCATGTCCAAATACGCCAATGGTGTTTTGATTAAGGTTTTGGATTTTAGAAAGATCAGGTGTCGGTGAACAGCCAGAGCATCCTAAAAATAAAAGAAAAAAAATAGAAGCAGAAGGACAAACTATTTTCAAAAAGAAGGTGATATTATGAAGTATTCCTTGATTCATTTTTTTAAAAATCATTATTGATCATTCCTGAATTATAATATTGAATATAGGCTTTGAGTTTTTGTTTGTCACTTTCAAGAATTTCTTTATTGGTCAATTCTTGATCTTGCCAATCATACATTTTAAACTGTTCAGAAAAAAAGCGGAGGTAATATTGAGGTTTAATAAGATAGTAATTTTTCTGCGAATGATACAGCACTTCTTCTGGGCTATTTGAATTTAAAACCGAATGACTAAATTTAGGTAAGTCATCGGTAGGGTAATCTAAATAGTCCAATATACTTGCTGGAATACTGGTTTGCTGAACCAATTGATTTTGATCTATGGGTGGCAGTAATCCTTTGGGATGAAATAAAATTAAAGGAATTTTTAAATGTCCTAATGTATTTTTATAGTTCTTTTCTAGCTCATGATGGGTATGATCGGCCGTAATGATAAACAAGGTATTATCATACCAACTACTTGATTGAGCTTTATTGAAAAACTGTTTTAAGGCATAATCGGTATAACCTACACTTTCGTGAATAGGATGTTCGCCTTTTGGAAAACGACCCTGATGTTCTACCGGAATGGTATAAGGTTGGTGCGAACTTAAACTATAAATGGTCGCAATAAATGGAGCCTTTTGTTTATCTAAAGCGTTAGCGCAATACTGAAAATAAGGTTCGTCAAAAATCCCCCAATTTCCATCATGGTCTCCCTTATTTGGATATTCATTTAAACCAAAATATTGAAACCCCAAACTTTTAGTAAAGACCTCAAAACCCATCGTACCGTTTTTTCCTCCATGAAAGAATAACGACTCATATCCATCTTTATTCAACTCTTTGAAAATGCTATAGAATGGATTGGTTTGATAAACAGAAAAAAGAATTGGAGCATCCATCAGCGATGGTATTCCAGTAAGAATAGACGGAGCCGATTCAGCTGAGGTACTTCCATTGGCCAAAGCATAACGAAAATATTGTCCCTCATTCGCCAAGCTATCTAAAAACGGAGTATAACCTTTGTAGTTATTCATAAAGCCCGTATACTCTGCTCCAAAACTTTCTAAAATAATTAATACAATGTTTTGATCAGAAAACCCTGCCTGAGTTGATGGCGCCCTCAATGGTAATTGCTGAGACAAGGTTTCCGGATTAAAATATTGGATGGGTTTTAATTTCTTTTTATCTAAACTATTCAAAAAAGAAAAAGGCGAATTGAGCGTTAGTTGCCCGAGGTCCATTCCTTCTCCAAAAGCAGAAAGCATCTGAATGGGTCTCTTTTGTAAACCGCCACGCATACCAATTAGCATCAAGGCAGCAGTGAGGAGGAACAAAAAAATAAAAGATACCACATTTATTTTTTTAGAATAGGTAGCAAGCATTGGAAAGTATTTCCATAAGATCCATATTATTCCTAAAAACAAAAAAACAATATACCAATAGTTCAATAGTAATTGTCCGAACTGTTCTCCAATATCCTGAACCATTCCAAAGGTAGCTCCAGATATTCGTTTGTTAGCAAACTGAATAAATTTTATATCCACTAAATTCATTAAAATAAAAGGAGCATTGGTAAGGACAAAAAACACTCGAAGAAAACGTTGATATCCAGACTTTTGAATCAATTGAAAAGGTAAGAGTGATAAGATCACAAACAAAGCATTAATATAAAAAATAGCACTGATGTCAAATCGCCAACCGTGAAAGAAAGAAAACAATAGATCACTCGTTGCTAAATGACTATAAGTGGTCCAGTTAAACAGCAAAAAGAGGAACCTACATATCGTATATATCACAAACAATAAAGTGAATCGCTTGATCAATAAAAAATAAGATGCGGGATACTGCATAAAAAAAAGCTTAAGTGGAAATCAATGATTTGCAAGTAAATCATCTATCTATTTTAAAACAACCTCTATAATGAAATGGTATTAAAACTTCTAATTAATTGTTCAAATTTTATTGAATTTTCTATTAAACGTAAATATAAACTTTTCCTGTTACATCAAATAAATCCGCTAGGCTATAAACAAGATCGTTTAAACTAGATATCTACTTGTTTAGATCTCCCTCTCAATGAACAGACGTTCAGCATAAAAACAAAAAACATCACATACTTGCCAAATTTATGTATTTTACCTCAGGTTTTAAAAAGAGAAAAATGGCACTGATATCTAAAATAAAAAAAATACAAGCAGGACTTTTGATGTTGGCAAAAAATCCTTGGTTGCTAAATCATATTCTAGCCGATGATAGTCGATGGTGGGAGGAAATTAGAAAAAATTATGCTATTCAAAATCCTTTACCACAAGTGCGTTTGGATACTTTATTTCCTGATTTTGCAGAGACCCTAAACTGCTTTAGTTTTTTGGGAGGAGGATCTTTACCAACCGATATCGCATTACTGACCGGATTGGCCCAAAAAATGGACAATTGTAAATATTTTGAGATCGGAACTTGGAGAGGAGAATCCGTCATCAATGTTGCCGAACACGCCGCAGAAAGTCATACCCTTAATTTATCAAAAGAAGAAATTGAAGCCTTGGGACTTCCAGCTGCTTACGCTGATCTACATGGTTATTTTTCTAAAGAAAATAAAAACATTCAACACCATTACGGAGATTCAAGACATTTTAATTATGCTGGCTTAAATCAAAAATTTGACCTAATTTTTATTGATGGAGATCATCGTTTTGATTTTGTAAAAAATGATACTGAAAAAGTATTTCAACATTTAACACACGAAAAATCAATAGTAGTCTGGCACGACTATGCCTATAATCCCGAAAAGCCAAGACCAGAAGTACTCGCCGGAATTTT
>JALZUU010000203.1 GCA_023300665.1 Saprospiraceae bacterium
TCGTCAGTTTGCGCAAAACTTTGAAAGCAAAAGAAAACCATGCATACAGTAAATAGTAAAAAATTTGAGTTTAATATTCTTCGCATTTCTTTGATTTATTTTAATACAATTAATTCACGTTTATGCTATTTGATAGTTCTTTAAAGATCAATTCAATAGACTCAATCATCGGTTTAGCATCATTATCTGTACTGTCGTCAATTTTTAATTCTATCTGAAAACCATATCCTTCAGGGAGTTCAGATAAGTCTAATCTAGCTGGTGTTTTAGCCACCTGTTTCGAGAAACCCAATACATAATCATAGCTTTCTTTGACGGTTTGCCAAGTGCTCCATTTATCTATTTTACCATTATTATTGGTATCTACGCCTACTCTTGCCGTAACTGTTTCCACCCATGGTCCTGGACTAACGAAATCATTTGTTTGTGAAATTAAATAAAACTGTCCTTTTGCAAAAATGATATCAGGGTCAGGATGTCCTTCGCCTACACTGCTACAAAAGGTAAATGGTTTATTAATATCCGAAGAAGTAAACCAAGCTATTTTCATGTCTTTTCTCCCATGCCAGCCCGCTGCATCATAGTCACCAAAGAGATAGTATTGACCATCTATGGCGATAGATGCCCAGTCTCCATAGGCATCTTGCTCAGGTTCATGGATTTCATAACGAGCAAATGCCATAGCTTGCCCTTTCTTAATTTTGTGTTTACGGATATCTTCCGTCATCTCCTTTCCCGGATAGTTTTCAGGGTCTTGCTTATGCCAATGCGGATGCGCATATTCACCAAACTCACCAGTAGGCTTTGTTCGATAATCTACGGCAGGAGCAACCAGCTTAAAGTCGCTGATTCCATCATTACTTACTGCATGACTCGCCAGTGGCGAATCCCACGACCTTTTAGATGCATTAATTGGACTCCAGTTTTCCAAAATCATATGGAAGTTACCATCTAAATCTCTGATAACCCCACAATCAGAACCATCAGAAGGGTCATCAAAAGCCATCCCCATTTTCTTTCCCATTTTACCATCCGTTAAGTCTGAATCAATGATTAAGTGAGGGTCTTGGTCATTTGGGAAGTCATAATAAAGATAGGTTTTATCCCCAACTTGCTCAGCCGTTGTCATATAAGTTGAAGTTCTGTCAGAAACAGGACCGTGATGTACCCAGTTGACCATATCATGACTTTGCCAGGCATGGTATCCACCTAATGATTTCTCTAAACCACCAGGTGCATCGAATTGATTTTTGATTGAAGTGGTTTTGAGTGGTATATCAAACCCACTCAAAGTTGCGTCTTTAGCTTCAAATTTTTTAGCCTTCTTATTTTTTTTATTCCTTTTATTCCTTGCAAAAATCCAATAGTCACCCGGTGATTTCCTTAAAAAAATAGGAGCATTGGTCATATTCTTTGTTCCCAATTCACCTGTTTCATTCCAGTTTTCCCAAACAGTAGATTGTTTTAATTCTAAAAAAGTGGCTGACCGTTTTTTTGAAAAACGTTTTATGGTAGAAGTCATTTTCCCTGAGTTTTGCTTTGGAAAAATCAAACCGTCCTTTACCGTTAAGTTATCTTTAGTTAAAATATTCTTTAACATATCTTCTTGACCTCCAATCTTCCAGTTTTGGTCAATTCTTGCCTCTTCTTTATTCGCTTCTTTATTCTTAGTAGTGGAACACCCAAGACAAAAAAGTAATGCTATTAAAAAGTGAAATTTCATTGCTATTTATTTTATGATGAGGAAGTTAAAAAGAATAAAATTTCTATATCCACTATTTAACTTGTACTTCAAACTCTTTGGTTTCATAATTTTTCACCGCTGTCATCGTTACCATTTTTCCTCTATTGGCTTTTAAGACTTTTTTTAATTCTCTAACGCCATTAATTTTTTCACCATTAACTTTCTGAATAATCCAATATTTTTCAAATCCTGCATCCATCCACATTTTCGACCTCCTTGCCGGTCTAAAATTTTTAATATAGCAACCGAAATCATACCCTCCGTTTGCATCGATTAAATCTGGGTCTTCTCCGATATTTACCAAGAATGCACCAAGTACTTCCATTTCAAGCGCTCCTCTTTCTTGAATAATTTCTCCTTCGTATTTCCCCGCAATTAAAGTACTCAACCAATTGGGGTAGGTAAGGGTATCCACTTTTGTGAATGCTGCTTGAGCCATAAATCCAGTCGAGATTCCTTTAGCATCGAAAGTTTTCGCTTTTACAATGGTAGATTCATTTAGTTTAAACGGTTTTGAATATACTAATGAATGTATCGTTGGTTCAGAACCATCTGTGGTAAAATATATTTTCGCGTTTTTTCCTGCCCTAAAATCAGCTTCCAAACTCACTATTTTCTCTCCTAAAAAATCTCCTCCAAATGGTAAAATACGGGTCATTTGATGACCAAATTCATCCATCGGAAAATTCTTAAACCCTAATCCTAAAGCAGGTGAACCCTCTTTAACCTGATAATTCCCATTAATTGGATCAACGAAATCAGGATTACCTACATAAGCATTTAAATCATATCCTTCTTTTTTCCAAAGCTCCATATCCATGTTTTCTGCAAGGTCAAATTGAACGGGATAGTTTACGTTCCAATAAGTATTCTTATCATAATTTGTACTCCATTTCGTGTCTTCTGGTAACTTTACAGCACGTATGAAATTTCTTGTAGGCGTTTTTTTCCCAGGGACGATACCAGAAATAACAAAAATGTTTTTATAGATTTCATCTTCGGATTCTTCTGGCCATACATGCCAACCTAAAGGAACTGCACTTACCGTGATATTATTAAATACCTTGCGTCCCATACCGTCTCTTAATTTAATGGTAGAACCCAGATTCAAATTATTATATATCTCGTAATAACTAGAACCATCATCTAAGTCAATTGTCCAATTTCCTGCACTAATAGATTTACGATAATTAGCAATACGGTTATTTCGGATAATTACATTATCAATAGCATCCAGTCTGGTTAATTCCTTATTAAAAACACCTTTTTTTCCTTTACTGGTTTTCCATTGTCTCTCCCGTCCCCAAGCATTAAAAGGTCCATGTTCTCCAGTTTCTCTAACGGTCTCCCACATATCGTTATACTCAATAATGTGCCCTCCCCAAGTACCATCGTTAATACATATTCCAGCTCGTGGACAGTTATAAATTGTATTATGAGAAGCTGTAATCTTGTGACTCATAGAAATATAAACTCCAGCAACTTGTTTTCCTACATCACCAAAATCATGCATAATACTATTTTCTACCACACAGTTTTTTGGATAATCAGGCGTTTTAGGACCTGATTCTAAATCTAGATCCTTACTCATTTCAATCCAATTTTTTCCATCTAATTGAACATCATCCCAGGTCAAATAATTTCTAACGGACGAAGGAGACCCAACAAAACAAACAGCACTTTCTCCAGTATGAACAAATCTACAAGCGGTTACTTTATTGTCCCGATTGTAGGAGCTCATAAAAACACCATTCCCTCCTACATACTCAAAATTACAGTCTTCAATGATACAGTTTTCAGTTCCTTCCATAAAAATGGCTCCTCCTCTATGAATAGACCAATCACCACGAGCAACGGGTTCATAGGTCTCCATAAAAGTGTACCTAGATTGTGAGAAAGTAAAGCCTTTAAAATGAATATTTTTCACCGGTGTTTCTTTATCTCCTTTTATTTGAAACAAGTCTTTTAAAATGGGTACCTCAATTTTAGCACTACCTAATTCTAATCCTTTTGCAGGGTAATAGTAAAGTATATTGGTTTCCGTATTTAGAAACCATTCTCCGGGTACATCTAACTCCTCAAATATATTTTCAACAAAAAAGGAAGAGGAATGTGCACCACCCTTGCCCCCAATACCATATTCTCTTTGCATTTGCCAACCTCCTTCGCTCAGGTATATTTTGTTTTCTTCTCGATTAATTTCTTTAACCCTGTATTGCATATTACCCCAACTATGACTTTGAAATGCATGCACAATTCCAGTTGTTGGATTTTTCCATTCTTTATTTGAGAAAGTCTCTGGCTGGTAGGAAAACCATTCATCGTAACGTTTATTTGAACCTCCATTTACTTGACGATACCCACTTCCTTTCCGTAATGGATTTTCGTAATCATAATTTGGAAAACGTGCGCTAATTTGTCTTTCCTCATTAATAAATAATTGGTCTATAGATAGACCTGATGGAATTTTAGTCTGATAAATACCCTCTTTATATACTGTCCATTCAAGATTTTCTAATCGTTGAGCACCTTTAATAATTACTTTGGCTCCAGGTAAAGCTGAAAATAATACTGGATGATTTAACGTACCAGAATAATCACTTCCTAATTCAATGGTTTCATTAAGGTAATATTCACCAGAATGAAACCAAACCGTTACCCGCTCTTTTCCTGCATACTCCTTTACTTCTTCCAAAGCTTTTTTAAAACTTAAGTAAGGGCTGTCCTTTGTCCCTATATTGAGATCATCTCCTTTAGAGGACACATAAATTTCTTTAGCAATACAGTTGCTAAATATTAAAATACCAACTATTAATAAAAGACATTTTCTAACCATAATTTAAAGCTTTGCAATAAAACATTCTACAGTCTGCTGAAAAATGATTCCTGTTTTTAGGTTCAAAATTCAATTAGTTGATTTTATGCAATGCTCCTTTTACAATAAATCTATTTTCATCAGTGACAATAAAAATATATTCCCTAGCCTCTTTAGGTAGCGTTACCGTATATGCTAACTTGTCTTTACTAGCGTCTACAGGTATTTTTATATAGGTTGTTGAATGTTTTTTTTGTTTTCTTTTCTTCCCATTTTTACTGGCTTTTATTGGGTTTCCAATTTTAATCAGTACATAAGCATTTACTATCTGAGATTTTCTTTTTTCTAATTGAATAGATACTTTACGAGAGGTAGCATCAAAATCATCTGATATAATGTTTGGAAGAGCAGCTATATTTTCCTTTTCGTTTGTAAATTTTAATGGATCTTTATAAGGCAATTCAGCATTGTAATCTTTGATGTATTTCTCTAGCTTTTCAGACAATATCTTAACCACTTCTGGCTCTTCATTCGCAATATCATTCTGCTCTTCTAAATCATTTCGCTTTCCGTCTTTATACAAACGGTGCAATACATAACTATTAGTTTTTACGTTTTTATATAGTTTATAATCACCAGATCTTATAGCAGACTGATTTTGATTTTCCACACCATATGGATAATGCCACCATAAATCTTCTCTAGAGCTTCCGTTGCTATTCTTAACCGCATTTTCATTATTAAACAATACATTAGAAATGTCTAATCCATCTAAATCCGAACTGTATTCAGTAGGTATTTCACTATTTGTAAGACTTAAAATAGTTGGATAATAATCTAACTGATTGATTAATACATCATTCGTTTTTCCTTTTACAATATTAGGACCTGAAACAAGCATTGGAACTCTAATACCGCCTTCTTCCGTATACTTTTTACCCTTATCCAAAGGTGCATTGTCTGACATTACTTCATCCTTTCTTTTTTCTGCTCCTCCATTATCAGATGTAAAAAAAACATAAGTGGTTTCATATAATTTTTTCCCTGGATTTCTTGGATCATCTGTTTTCTTTAATAAATCTACCACACGACCTAAACTCCAATCTAAGGTAGTAACCATAGCACCAAAATAAGGGTTGTTTTGTCCTCCTTTGGTCATTGGAACATCTTCTGTTGGAAACTCCATTCCAAACTTATCACAATAGTATTGTAATAATTCACGATTTTTAGAATGAATTGGATAGTGAACCATCCAATGTGCTAAATATAAAAAGAAAGGTTCTTCTTTATTCTCTTGAATAAATTGAAGTGCATTTTCAGTCACTGCATCGGTTGGGTATGAAATTCCTTTAGGTGAGTCTTTTGTAGAAGGGAAATATTTTTCTTCACTTAAACGGTACTTATCATTCTTGTCATGAGTTGCAAAAAAATTAGCCCTGTTATTCTTACCTTTTGGGCCTTGATGAGCTCCTCTTGATTCATGAGCAAAATCAAAACCTTGGTTTTTTGAACTTTGTATCTTAAGTCTGCCCACATGCCATTTACCTACATGTCCAGTTTTATAACCATTCATTTTTAAGGCTTCAGCAATGGTAAAATGATCCGGCATTAATCCTGATGGGAAAAATGGGCTAATATACTTTGACCTTTTATTAGACTTTGGAATAGTTCCTCCGGCAACTTGAGTTAAACCTGTTTTTGCAGGATGTAAACCCGTCAGAAGCGCCCCTCTTGATGGACCGCAAGTTGGCGCAGGAGAATAAGCATTGGTGAAATTAATAGCATCCTCCGCTAGTTTTTTGATATTAGGCGTATCCCAAGCACATGGTTCATCTAAATCATTTAATTCTACGTCTTGCCAACCTAAATCATCCGCATAAAAAATGATGATGTTTGGTTTTATTAAATTTTTACTGTTTTGACTATTTATGTAATTAGAGCTGAATAGTGTTATTAGTAATAAAGCTATAATACTTTTTTCATAATTCATAATTAAATATTTTTAAGCTTACAAAGTTATTGAACATTGTTATTTAGTTCTTCTTATTTCTTTTCTTCTTGTTCTTGTTTGTTCTGTTTTTTTTCTTTTTTATAACTGATTTAGCAACTCCTAATTGATGAAATTTACTTTTCACCATAAATCTATTTTCATCTATAAAAACAATACCCGCATTTGTTACGCCTTCAGGAAGATTTAAAGTATATTCAAGTTTATCTTTATTGTAGTCTACCGCTATTTTTTTGTAAGGTGCTTTTATTTTTTTTGGTTTACCATTTCTTTTTAATTCATTCAAATCTTTGAAACTTACCAAACCATAGCATTCAATAATTTTAGATTGTCCCTTAAGTAAAGTAACAGAAATTGAACTTGAATCTTTATTAAAAGTTTCCCCATTTATTTTAGGAATAGCAGCTACGTTTTCTGATTCACCTTTGGTTCTATTAGGATCTTTATAAGGATATTTAGCATTGTAATCTTTTAAATATTTTTCTAAGTTTCCAGACAACGCTTTAACTATTTTTGGAGATTGCTCCGCGATATCGTGTTTCTCTTCTAAATCAGCTCTTTTCCCATTTTCATACAATCTATACAACTCATAATTACCCTTAATATGGTTTTTATACAATTTATAATCTCCACTTCTTATAGCAGATTGCATTTGACCATCTTTATTATGAGGAAAATGCCACCATAAGTCTTCTCTTACTTTTCCGTCTTTGTTTTTAACCGTATTTCCATTGTTTAATAGCACATCAGAAATATCTAATCCATCTAAATTTGAACTATATTCTTTTGATATTTCACTTTCGGTCAAATTTAAAATCGTTGGATAAAAATCTAGCTGATTGACTAAACCATCAAAAGTTTTTCCTTTCGGAATATTAGGCCCCGCAATTAACATAGGTACTCTAATACCTCCTTCTTGTGCATACTTTTTACCCTCATCTAAAGGAAAATTGTCTGTAACGATATCTCCATTTGCTTTTTCTACAGCACCGTTATCAGAAGAAAAAATAATGTAAGTAGTTTCATATAACTTCTTCCCCGGATTTCTAGGGTCGTCTGTTTTCTTTAATACATCTACAACACGTCCTAAACTCCAATCTAAGGTAGTTACCATAGATCCGTAAAAAGGGTTTGTTTGTCCACCAGTTTTTATGGGAATATTTTTTGTTGGAAATTCGACACCTAATTTATCGCTATAATGCTGTAATAAAGCTTTATTTTTAGTATGAATAGGTGCGTGTACCAACCAATGTGCTAAATATAAAAAGAATGGTTGGTCTTTACTTTCGTCAATAAATTTCAGCGCATTCTCAGTAACGTCATCTTTTGGATAAGAAATTCCATTAGGAGATTCTGTAGTAAACGGAGGATACTTTTCATCACTCAAACGATATTTGTCGTTTTCGTCATGCGTTGCAAATGCTGTTAAACGATTATCAGGTTTTTTAGGACCTTGATGTGCTCCTCTAGATTCATGAGCAAAATCGAAACCTTGATTTTTTGAGTTTTCAGTTTCCCCATCTCCTACATGCCACTTACCAACATGACCCGTTCTATATCCATTCTCTTTTAAAGCTTCTGCAATGGTAAAATGTTCCTCCTTTAAACCTATTGGAAAAAAGGGAGCCATATAACTTGACCTGCCAGCAGGTTTAGGCATTACACCACCACTTACATGAGTTACACCTGTTTTTGTTGGATGCAATCCGCTTAATGTAGAACATCTCGATGGTGCACAAGTAGGTGCAGGAGAATATCCATTTGTAAAATTCATACCATCTTTAGCCAACTTAGTAATATTCGGAGTTTCCCATGGAGAAGGCTCGTCCAAATTATTTATTTCCGTGTCTTGCCACCCCAAATCATCTACATAAAAAATGATTACGTTTGGTTTAGTTAAAGCATTTTTCTCTTGGGCATTTAGGCTTAAAGAAAAAGCTAGCAATACTGAAACTGCGATAGAGTAATTTAAAAATTTCATTGTATTTATTTTTAATATTATTACTTAGGCTTAAAGTTGTTTTTAATCTTCTTTCTAATCTTAAGTATTCCGTAATTATTTTAAAACAGATAACAGGTTGATCAAGTATATTTCCAAAATCATATCCCATGGTTTTAAAATATCCGATTACTTCCAATCCAACCGAGCTTTTTTATTTTTGATATCTAACCAAACGTCAAGGTATTCAAAACTTCTGGTGTAGATATATCCCTCTTTTTTAGCAGGACCTTTTGGAGCACCCAATCTATTTTCATATTGTGGAAAAGACTTCATCCAAACTTTAGAGGCATTTACTCCGGTTCTTGGATGTGTATTTACATTAAAGCCATCGTGTAAATAAACGTAACTATATTTTTCAGCGCAAACTAAAAAAACAGCTAAGAGATAATCTATTCGATCGTTCAAATTTTCATCTAAATTAACGGCCTCTCTCCTATCATCAATTCCCTCTGTTTCAAATTCAAGTGCTTCTCCCAATCCTAAAGTGAGCGCAATGATATTTCCCTCTTTGGCAGATTGTTGAAGTGTTTCGATCCCTTCCGCCAAATAATCTTCGTAAGACATCTTGAACGAATGGTTTTCAAAAGTTTCAATGTAAGAACCATCGTTGTAAGGGAGTAATTTTCTACCGTTTTCCAATTCAGATTCTGGACGGACTCTTAGAATATTTGAGATAATTAATTTTTCATCTCCTATTTCTTTTTTTAAGGTTCCGATCATATCATAATAACTCGATTTTAAAGCAGTTCTTTTGGCGTAGCCTACTTTTTTAAATTTCATAAATTCCGTCAATATTTTATAATTGGCATCTATAAATATTCCATCTATAAATGGAGCATTGGCATGTGTAACTGCATTGTTGAGCCAATAACTTTGTACATTTTTTTTAGAAATATCAAAAAACTTGGTTTCCATATTTCTCATCAAGGCATGTTCTCCAAGTGAATCTAATAAAAGCGCATCCGGATTTTTCTTTAAAAATCTCTCATCATTTTTATAACTAGGCCAGTTAATAATTGAGTTTCTGTAGTAAAGAACTTTTGCGTTTGGATTAACTTTCTTAATCGCTTTTGCGGCATTTAAACTTCCTTTTTCTGTCCCGCCATAGGTTTTTGATCCTGTTGTTTTTTCTAACGTAATCAATGGAAAACGGGAAAGGTAATTTAGTTCTTCATCAGTGAATGGCTCCACTTTTCTTAGGTGCATATATAAAGGCATTTTATCCCATGAAAATTCTGGATGCTTAGATAGGTTGGTCTTTGCTGGAGAAGTTACCTTTTGTTGTTGGGCTTTACAACCTATGCATAAACCAAGTAGTGCTGATATTAATGCCAGGTAGAGATAGTTTCTTTTATTCATTTTGAAAGTTAATTGTTGTACTAATTTTTATGAATGTGCGATAAAATAGGGAGAGTAGTATATTTTTTTGCTTGTTGGCCTGTTAGCTGGTTGGCTGGTTAGCTTCCCTCAAACGTATAAATACGTAAGAAGAGCGCCAACAGGCTAACTAGCAAATACTCAAAATTTATCGGGCACTCAATTTTCATTTATAAAGTCAATTTGTTTCCACTTAAAATTGATTGGGTCATTTTTTTGAATTTCACCAGGTGTGCTTCGTCCTTCGGAAATATATTTGCTTAAGAGGCGTTTTAATTCTGCCACCTTTTGGGGTCGTTTAGATTCCAAATTGATTGATTCTTCGGGATCATTTGATAAATTATATAATTGTACTTTGGGTAAACCTTTTAAGGTTTCCGGCTTTTTTGGTCCTGGAAAACTCCATCCTCCAGAACCTGGGCACATAATTAATTTCCAGTCCCCTTTTCTAATGGCAAAGTTCCCTAAAATTGAATGATGCACCGTTGCTTCTCTGATTGGAGATGTGAAAGTTTGGTTTTTAAGAATTGGTAATATACTAAAACTATCTTCTCCTTCATTAGCTTTTAAATCATAATCAGCTATTTCTGCAAAGGTTGCCATCAGGTCTGTCAGGCAAATTGTTTCATCAGAAACACTTCCTTTTTTTATTTCTTTTGGCCATTTTATTATAAATGGAACTCGATGTCCTCCTTCATGAATATCTGCTTTGTGTCCTCGATATATTGAATTTGGATAATGCCCCTCTTTTATCAATTCTTTAATTTTGGCAGCAGGTGAACAACCGTTGTCACTTGTGAATATTATAATGGTGTTGTCACTTATTCCTGTTTTTTCAATAGTATTCATCAATTTACCTACATAACTATCTATCATCAACATAAAATCTCCATAAGGATTTAGTCCGCTTTTACCTTCCCATTCTTTAGTCGGTAAAATGGGGGTATGAGGAGAAGGTAATGGCAAATAAAGTAAAAATGGGGTTTGTTTTTTTGACTGGTCTTTTATGTATTGAATTCCTCTTTCGAAAAAATTTGGGGTAACTTCTTCATGAACGAAATCTTTGGACGTTGGACCTTTTCTCCACTTTGAATATTTTCCAGTATTTTCAGTAATAGTATCAGGTTCCTCAGTTATTTTACCATTTTCCACATAGACATACGGAGCCATGTCTAAAGAACCACAATGGCCATAACTATAATCAAATCCTAAATCATTCGGCGTATTTTTTACTTCTTTTGTGAAGTCAATGTTAGAAAAGTCTGTTTTATCTTTATCTTTTTTTGATTCATCCTTTAACGCCCAATTCCAACCTAAATGCCATTTCCCAATGAAGGCTGTATCATAGCCTTTCTTTTTTAGTATGGAACCAATCGTACTTCGCGAATTTGGAATTAATGCTTTTGACTTTCCGTTTATCACTCCTCTTTTTAGTCTGCTTCTCCAATTATATCTACCAGTTAACAATCCATATCTTGTTGGTGTACAAACTGAGGAAGGCGTGTGGGCATCTGTAAAACGAATTCCATCTAAAGCTAATTGATCAATATTGGTCGTATTTATTTTGTTGTTTTTATCATAAATAGATAGATCTCCGTAACCCAAGTCATCTGCAAGGATTACGATTATGTTGGGTAATGAATCTGCATTAATTTCGGATGATTTATTTTGCGTTGTTTTACAACTTAAACTTAGCCAAGCGAAAGTTAATACTGAGAATACATAGAGGAATTTATTATTTATCATTTTTTTACTTTTATCAATATATATTTTATCATCAAATGACTTTACTATGTTATATTCCTTTTGATTAGAATTATTAATATTTTTTTTTAAATAGTCACTATCTTTGCCATATAATCTTTTCACATTATCAGGTATAGGTTTTGTCTTCAATGGCTTTATAAACAGGAGTGCCGTAAAAAAGGTCGATGTCATGCGCAAACAATATTTTACCCCAAATTTCTTTTTCTTGGACGTCAGTCAGTTCATTTGTCCTAATTTTCTCTTTCTTGTACTTTAGCAGGTTCATTTGTCCTAATTTCTTTTTCTTGGGCTTTTGAAAACCTCTATCGCTTCATTATTAATGATTCTATGGCTGGATTCTCTTTAGCCTGCTTCCTGATATTATACAGGGCTTCAGACAGTTTACCAAAATCTAAGTCGCCGTCTCCATTTAGTGACTGCTTCAACAGCAACCGCTCACCATCATTGGTCGGTTGTTTATTTAATATATTGTATACAGGTGTTGGATCGGTCCCAAGAGTTCCAATAGCCAACCGCCTTATTGATTTCGGATAACTTTTGGTAAAATACCAACGATCCTGTGTATAAATCATTTCAAGAGTAATAATCTTTGATAGTTTAAATAACGTCCCATTCATACCATTAAAACTAACTATTGCTATTGCATACAACTGACCGTCATGTTCGTATGAGTATTTACTCAACAATTCAAAGGTTACTTTTTTAGTCTTCCATTCTTCATATATTTCTTCGTATTTCCTTAGACTATCTTTTGATTCTTGATAATCCCTATTGTATCTGTACCATTCCATTGATCTCTCCGACAGATAAGAAGTAGCTAATGCCTCGATACTTTCATTATTTACCTCTGACAATTTACTATACTCCGCGGCCTGTAAAATCGAATTCGGTGGGTATAATGCGTATTTAAAATTAGTAATGCCATGATCATTTACAAGATCATAGTTTTTCAAAACCCCATAGTCGTATGTCGACTTTTCTTGTTGTTGCGCATTACATCCAGTGATTACAACACTTAGTAAAAACAAATAAATCATTATTCTCATCATAATTGCTTTTGAGAATTATAGTTATCTAATACAAAAGTTTTGTCCATTACCTCAGTTCCCCTCCACTCATTGATAGGGATTGTTTCTAATAACGACTAACAGGAATTTCTCAAGAAAAGAATGAAATGCATCACTTATTTTTCAATGATTTCCTTATCCACTTTTCGTAAATCTGCTCGTACTTTTGAGGTAAAACTTTACTTTTCTCTTCCCAAGAAACAGTACGATCAAAGTAGGTTTTATAAAAACCATATTCGTTTTCCTCCATCCCTAATTTTTTCCAACGGTTGAATTCTATATCGTATAAAGCACGCATTTTTTTCAAGACTTTAGCATACTTTTTATTAGTCGCCTTATTATCCATTTCTAGCGCATCTTCTCCCTTGTGATACAATTCCTCGGTTGCTTTCATATCTCGTCCCTCATAAGGCCAGTAGATATACTTCCACTCTTTGGTAGTAACCGTTAGCGATTGTACCGGAGCAGAACCATAAGCTTGAATAAGCGGTAATACTTCTCGAATATCCATCGTTTCCTTTTCATACAAATCTATCAAAGCAACGCCATCCATATTCTCTGGAATTTCAACCCCTGCATATTTTAGAATAGTTGGCGCCATATCAATATTGCCGACCAAACTATTGGTTCTCCTTTTATTTTTTGGAGCTCTTGGATCATAAATAATACAAGGAGCTTTAGATGCTTCTTCATAAGGTAAGGTCTTGCCACCAAAACCATGCGCTCCATTACTATACCCATTATCTGAAGTATAAATGATAATGGTATTCTCTGCCAATCCTTGTTTTTCCAACGCTTCGATCATCATTCCTACCGCATAATCAACGCCATAAACCAACTGATAATATTTTCTAATAGCTGCTTGATATTTTTTTTCGGTAGAATAACCAAATTTATTAAAGTAGGATAAATATTGTCTTCCGCTTCTTGCTTGCTCCGGTAAATGTGCTCCATTTTCACGTCCAAAATTAGCAGGCTTGGTAAAAGTTGCGTCTTTAAAAACATCATCAAAAAACGGATCTGGTTGACTCGGTTTATGAGGTGCTTTAAAATAAACCGACAAGCAAAAAGGTTTACCGGATTCTTTTGCATCCGCAAAGAAATCACCAGCCGCTGCTCCATAAGCACGAGTAGCGTGAGGATATTCTTCTGCATATTCTGCTATATATTTGTTCTT
>JALZUU010000204.1 GCA_023300665.1 Saprospiraceae bacterium
ATTAAAACAATCACAAGTCCGCACAAATCGCGCGCCTTTCCGAGAACTATTCACATCCAAAACCCCAGCTAAACTAATCGGTTGATTGGCAACAATTCCGATGCTTCGACCACCCAATCGAGCAAATCCAACCACAATATTTTCTGCAAAATTAGGATGTACTTCTAAGAAAGAATCTCTATCCATAATTCCTTCAATCACCTCGCGCATATCATAAGGTTGGTTAGCAGATTCAGGAACGATGGACGCCAATTCTTCGCGGTACTCCTCCCCTATTTCAAATGGAAGATCAGGAGTTTTTTCGTTACTATTTTGTGGTAAAAAAGCCAATAGTTTTTTCAGCTTTTCTAAACAATCAATATCATTCGCTGCTGTTAAATGCGTCACACCAGACTTTACGGAATGGGCAGAAGCACCACCGAGTTCTTCTGCGGTTACGGTTTCGTTGGTCACGGTTTTTACGACATTCGGTCCCGTCACAAACATGTACGAAGAATTTTCTACCATGATGGTAAAATCCGTCATCGCTGGAGAGTAAACAGCTCCACCCGCACAAGGACCCATGATGGCAGACAATTGTGGAATAACACCAGAGAAACGAACATTTCGATAGAAGATATCCGCATAACCACCTAGCGATTTTACGCCCTCTTGAATACGCGCTCCACCTGAATCATTCAGTCCAATCAGTGGTGCTCCATTCTGTGCGGCAAGATCCATTATTTTACAAATTTTTTCAGCATGCGTCTCAGAAAGTGAGCCACCAAAAACCGTAAAGTCTTGCGCAAAAACAAAGACGAGTCGGTTATTGATCGTTCCATAACCCGTCACTACCCCGTCTCCGTAAAACTTTTGTTTTTCCATTCCGAAATCGGTACTCCGATGGGTCACCAGCATTCCTACTTCTTCAAAAGATTTTTCGTCGAGGAGAAAGTGGATTCGTTCGCGAGCAGTCAGCTTTCCCTTTTCATGCTGCTTGTCTATTCGAGCTTGACCACCACCCAATTGAGCGAGGGCCTTTTTTTCGTTGAGGGCTTTATTCTTTTCTTTCAAGATTTTGTTTTTTTTGAGTTAGGTTTTCCCTTTCTTTTTTCCGTTTACTAAACTTTTAAAGTTTAGTAAACGGAAAAAAGACGGAATACATAACGAATTAACTAACGGAGTTTACCTTCCGCAACAGTGGTCAATCCAAATAATTTATTGCCTTTTCTAAATTTCATTTCGAAACTATTATAGGCTTTTAAAATAGCGTTGATCGGGCCGGGGAGCGGTGCCATATCGGAGGACTCGGGGTTCTCCATATTTTCTTTATTTTGCTTTAATTTTCTAACCATCCATACCAGCGGAAAAATCGTTCCGTAGAGATAATACTGTTTTTCAATTTTACAGCTTTTGGTTTCTAATAATTTTTTTAGCATCGCAATGGTATACCGACGGTAATGTCCCAAATAAACATCGTGGGTAGACCAGACGCTCATAAAAGCAGGAACGGTAATAAAATAATAGCTGTTCTCTCCTACTGCGTTTCGAATAATATCTAAGATCGCATAATCATCTTCGATATGCTCAAGTACATCCATCATCACGACGATACAATGATCAAGACCTTGTGGAATATAATGGCATTTTTCGATCATAGTACCACGAGTAGGCGCCATTTCTTCTTCAGAATAACCAATATCTACTAGGAGTACTTTTTCAATTTTATCAGGATACGCTTCGTAGAGTTCATAAGCAAAAAAACCAGAGCCACTACCAAAATCTACGACGGTAATTTTCTGTCCTTCTCGATCAGAAACATTTTCAAAATATTTGAATAACGGAATCTTCTTCGATTGGTAATACCAATGCGTTTTTGGATCAACACCACTTTCTAATTCTTTTAAATCCATCTTTATTAATTGATTATGCAAATCAGGGTTTAAAAACTAACTAAAATCAAAATTATTGACTAGACCATTTCAATTGACTTTGTTTTTTTGCTATTTGCTCTTAGCTATTTGCTCTCTTCTATCGCGATAGCGTGAAGCCAATAGCTAAATGCCAAAAGCCCTTTATAAGCTAGCTTTGGTTTTAAATTAAATTTCAACTCCTGATTCGAATTGATTCTTATATTCTAATCTAAATAACAAAATTTAGTTCTCTCCAGCAGCACTTTTAAGGAATACTTCTTCCAAGTTTACGGCACGTTCATAGGTTGGGTCTAAAGCAACCGATTGCTTAACGAGGTTAAAAGAGTTTTGAAAATCTTTTTGAAAATAAGCTTTCTTCGCTTGTAGGTAAAGCACCTTACTTTTAGCACCTAATTGATTCCCAACTTGAATTCCAATATCATAAACTTGTGGCAAATTGCCTCCTACAAAATCGTACATTTCAACAGCATCGAGGGCTTTCGTAAAATTACTTTCTCTGGCGTAAATTGCCGAGAGATAATAATAAGCAGGACTATATTTATAATTTAGATCTATTGTTTTTTCTAGATATTTTTTTGCTTCAGCTGTATTCCCCGTATTATTATAATAAATACCTTGATAATAAGCGCCACTAGCATAAGTGTCAGAAAGTGCTAAGAGCTGATCTGCGTATTTTTTTATTAGGTTATTATC
>JALZUU010000205.1 GCA_023300665.1 Saprospiraceae bacterium
GCTTCATTCTTAAACAGCTTCTATAATCAGCGATATCATTCTAATTGAAATGGGTATTTTTTTGCTATTAGCTTTTGGCCATTGGCTATTTGCCTGCTTTAATCGCGATCAAGTGAAGCCAATAGGCAATAGCGAAATGCCAATAGCAGTTTTATAATGCTGTTTTTAATTTTAACTCCTGATTCTCATGAGTAATACCTTCTAAATTAAAGAACCTACCAAATTTTATAAGTTATTCTTTTATTGATCCTAAATACTTAAATTTGCCCCTATGAAAGACACGATTAGCACAATGATCAAAGGAATGGCCATGGGTACCGCAGAAGTGATTCCAGGGGTATCGGGTGGAACGATTGCCTTTATAACAGGGATCTACGAAAAATTGCTTAATACCATCAAAGCTTTTGGACCGGGATTAATTCCAATCTTTAAAGCATCGGGTATCAAAGGAGTTTGGACGGAAGTCAATGGAGCATTTTTAGTGCGACTTTTAGGTGGAATGGTATTCGGAGTTGTTTTTGGTGTTTTTGCTATTTCTTATTTATTAGAAACTTATCCACCAGCCGTTTGGGCGTTTTTCTTTGGTCTTATTATTGGTTCGGCGATCTATATTGGTCGACAGATTACGCGTTGGGGACCAGGCGAAATATTATTGATGATCGTAGGTGCGGTAGTCGCTTATGGAATTACCATCATTGCTCCGGCGGAAGGATCGGAATCGTTGGTCTTTGTTTTCTTTGCAGGAGCTATCGCTATTTCTGCCTTGATTCTACCCGGAATTTCAGGAAGTTTTATTTTGCTGATTATGGGAATGTATAGTTTTATTATTACCGATACGCTCAAACCAGCCCTTAAGACTTTTGCGTTTGATAAATTGACGATCATGTTCGTCTTTGCCCTTGGTTGCCTTACGGGACTGATGACCGTTTCTCGATTATTATCATGGACTTTTAAGCATTATCGGAATCTTACTTTAGCGACACTGACGGGTTTTATGATCGGATCATTGAATAAGATTTGGCCGTGGCGAAATGCCGTTGATTGGTTGCGAGATAAAGGTGGAGCCATCATCTTAAAAAAGGATGGGATTACCCCTAAAAAAATATTAGTAGAAGAAAATGTTTTACCTGGAAATTATGACGGCGGTGATGCGTTGGTTTTAGCGGTAGTCGTTTTGATGATCGTTGGTTTTTTATCTGTTTTTCTTTTAGAACGATTGGGTAGTAAAAAGGATTAAGCGAAATAATGGACTTAAATAGTTATAAACATCTCTACGGGTTGATCGGTGCGCAGCTTTCCTATTCTTTTTCAAAAAAATATTTTGGAGAAAAATTTGCGAACGAAAAACGGACAGATAGTTTTTACGAATTATTTCCCATCCCAAAAATTGAAGAGATAGATCAATTGATTGGTCGATACTCAAACCTTCGAGGACTAAATGTTACCATTCCTTATAAAGAACAAGTTTTTGATTTTTTAGATGAAATCAATCAGGACGCTGCCGAAATTGGCGCCGTGAATACAATCAAAATAGTTGATGGGAAAAGGATTGGCTATAATACCGATCATTATGGTTTTCGAACCTCCCTTTTAGAAATGGTTCCGATAGGAGAAAAACTTCCCACTCGTGCTTTAGTGCTTGGAACAGGTGGTGCAGCCAAAGCCATTAGTTATGTATTAAAAAAGGAAAATATCGAATTTTTGAGTGTTTCTAGAACACCCGGAAAAGATAGAATTACCTATGACGACCTTACTGAAGAAACGATTAAAACACATTTGTTGATCATAAATACGACTCCTTTAGGGACTTATCCAGATATTACGAGTTTACCCAATTTACCATACAGTGCGTTTACGGAACAGCATTATTTATATGATCTAGTCTATAATCCAGCAGAAACAGCGTTTTTAGCGCAAGGAAATCGAGTAGGAGCTAAAACCAATAACGGATTAAAGATGTTATCTTTACAGGCGGAGAAAGCTTGGGAAATTTGGAATAACACTTATTGAAATGGCTAAAAAGAAAAATAATACGGATAAATCTGATCTACCAGATTTTGATAACACGGAAATTGCTTTTGCGGCAAAGTCTGATGCTGAACTCAACAAGGCGGCACGACTATTCGGTACCATGAACAAAAAATGGCTGGTAGATTTGAGCGCTCCGCTGGGTCTAACCGCCATGAAGTGGAAACTGCCCTTTGTAAAGTGGATCGCTAAAGCTACCATTTTTGACCAATTCGTAGGTGGAACGACTCTTCTAAATACAACGCCTGTTATCAATAAATTATACGAATCAAAAGTACTGACCATTTTAGATTTTGGTGCGGAAGGCCGTGATACCGAAAAAGGATATAATCAGTCAATGAACGAATTTATTCGAGCGATTGAATTTGCAGCAACGAATGAAAGTACACCCGTGGTGGTCGTGAAGATTAGTAGTCTAACACGACATGGTTTGTTGGAGAGTATTCAAAACGGAGAATCTTTAACCAAAGAAACCCGTCGAGAATATCGTAGCTTACTTAAACGCATTGATTCCATCTGTCATGTTTCAACTGAGCAAGGAGTCAGCGTATTTTTTGATGCTGAAGAAAGTTGGATTCAAAATACCATTGACCACTTAGTACTTCTAATGATGCGTCGTTATAATCAAGAAAGGGTAGTGGTATATAATACGTATCAAATGTATCGTCACGATCGACTACAGTTTTTGATAGATAATTATTCCTATGCTAAGGATAATAATTTTTTGCTTGGTGTAAAATTAGTTCGAGGAGCCTACATGGATAAGGAACGAGATCGCGCTAAAGAGATGGGGTATAAGTCTCCTATTCAAGCTGATAAGCCAGCGACCGATGATGGGTTTAATATGGCTTTGCGATTTTGTTTGGATAATTATAAAGAAATCGCGGTTTGTAATGCAACGCATAATCAGGAGAGTAGCTTTTTAATGACAAAATTAATGCAAGAAAAAAATATCCCGATGGATCATCCGCATTTATTGTTTTGTCAATTATACGGAATGAGCGATCATCTTACTTATAATTTAGCGCATGCTGGTTTCTCCGCTGCTAAATATTTACCGTATGGTTTGGTAGAAGATGTCTTTCCATATCTGGTACGTAGAGCGCAAGAAAATAGCGCAGTAGTAGGTGACATGAGCCGAGAATTTGGATTGGTGAAAAAGGAGTTAGAGCGGCGAAAGTTGGGGTAGGAAAATTTCAACTACAACTACAAAAGCAAAAGCAAATTTCTCTTTAACGTAAAAAAAACAAATTATTGACTGTTAGTTAATCAGGCGAACGCGATTGCGGGAATTGAATTTGCGCTTGAATTTGAATTTGCTTTTGCTTTTCAATCTATCCCTTCTACTCGTACTGTTCAATAACCTGTATCCCCGTTAGCATTGCATAATAAGAGACTAATTAACCAATGAGCTTGCTCTAAAAAGTGTATTTCTCGCAAAGTTCGCAGAGACGCAGAGACCTTCTTACGTGTATATCTTTTAGCGTGAATAATTTAAACATAAAAA
>JALZUU010000206.1 GCA_023300665.1 Saprospiraceae bacterium
GCAAAAACATCACTTTGGTTGAATCCTCTCTTTTGTTTTTTACGAGGATGTAATGGAACCGGAACAATCAAATTTACTTGAGAAAAATAGGGAGATGCTTTTAACATTCGACCATACATATTTCCTAGCTTGATCCCTACACTTCTTTTTCCATGATATTTAAATTTATGAATCAGCTTTTGTGTTCTACCTCCTTTGGTAAAATAGTACAACGCTGCACCAGCATCAATAGGAACCCGTCCCCAGAATCTTTCTGTAAATGGATTTTCTCGGTCTAAATGAAATTTTGTTTTTGGTAAATGATATTGACAAGGCAGACAAATCACTCCACCGTGTATTGGCGTATTACGATCACAAGCAACACAAAGATTGGGATAAAATAAACCAACAAAATCTTTAACTAATGGGAGGTTAGTAATCATAGTATATAAATTTTGAAAAGCAAAAGACTAGATTTTTGATAGAATGGATTATAGAATAAATCCGATGACTAAAGATAGGAAAAGATTGGGCATAAAAAAACGTCTGTTCAAACTTTCGCTGAACAGACGCATCAAAACAAAACGAAAAACCAACTTTAAACAAGTTTTTTCTTATTATATAATTAACTAAGTAACTTCTTATTTTGTTGTGATTTAAGTGTTAATGAAATCCTAACAAAGGCTGTAATTACTTGTCGCTTTGCGGCTTTTTTAAGTTACTTAACTGATAATCAGCGAATTAATTAAAAGCCATATTATTGTCATCTTTGTTCCGCCTTTAACTTGACGGGAATTTCTTTAATCTCTCCTTTTCTATTAATTGTAACATTCAAGACATCTCCAACCTTTGCACTACCCACTACTTCTTGTAATTCAGGAACGGTTCTTATTGGGCGATTATTAACTGCGGTAATAATATCTCGTGGTAAAATACCTGCATAAGAAGCAGCTCCACCGTCGGCTAAATCTCTAACAAATACTCCTTGCGAAATATCAACTCCTAATTCATTAGAAAGCTCTGCATCCATCTGATTGATACTGATTCCGAGGTAAGCACGTTGAAAACTACCATACTGAATAATATCATCTACAATCTTTCTCATCATATTTACTGGAATGGCAAAAGAGTATCCAGCATAAGATCCTGTCTGAGTTGCAATCGCCGTATTGATTCCTAGCAACCGTCCAGAAGCATCTACCAATGCACCACCACTATTTCCTGGATTTACTGCTGCGTCTGTTTGAATAAATGACTCAATTCCACGATTGTCTCTGATAATATTGATATCCCTTCCTTTAGCAGAAATGATTCCTGCTGTTACCGTAGATGTTAGATCAAAAGGATTACCTACTGCTAAAACCCATTCTCCGACTTGTGCTTTATCTGAATCGGAATAGCTCAGTGTTGGCATATTGGTCGCATCAATCTTAATAACCGCCATATCCGTTCCTGGATCTGTCCCAATTAATTTTGCTTTATAAGTCCGATTATCGTAGGTCGTTACTTCTAGTTCGTCTGCAAAACTGACCACATGATTATTAGTAACAATATATCCATCTGCAGAAATAAAAACGCCTGATCCAGCTCCTGATTGTGGTTGAGGACTTCCTCCGAAAAAGTCGTCACCAAAAAATCCTCCAAATGGGTTGCTCTGGCTATTATTTTGAGAAGAATTAGCACTTGCGGTCGCTTTTATATGAACAACTACTGGCATTGCCTTTCGTGCTGCATCTGTAAAGTTTCCTGGAAAATTACTAATTGTTGGACTTTGATTGATTAAGCTTACTTGTCTCGACAGATTTTCTGGTGTTGACTCGACATTCATCTGGTTGGTGTACTTGATTCCACCAAATGCAATCAACCCACCGATAATACCAGCAAAAATGAATGAAAGAAAATTTTTCATAGGTGCGATTTTTCGACAAAATCAGTCTAAGTATTTAAGCCTTGTCTAAACTTACTTTCTTCTAGTTAAAATTGGTAAGTTTAAGCAGACTATTCCTTGAGATGACTTCTTGTTAATAAATTAAGATTAAAAGAACAGACAGGCTAAAGATCAATAAATAATTTATAATGTTTAATTGATCCTAAAGAATATTGGCACTATCATTTCATACAAAAGAATAACTTTCGACTATTTATTTTTGTTATGATAAACGTAATTTTTAACAGGATATTAACTACTGACAGAGTTTACCAATAAGCTCATTTAGCACTTATTTAGTGCTTCAACTAATTATTTTAATATCATCCGACGAATTGCTGTATCTTTGTAGTAAGAGCTTGTCTAAAGTTCCTTAATTGGCTACAATTGACAAATTTGGATAAACGCTAGACTTAGATGTTGTTTAATAAATCTAAAAAATAATTTTTTTAGCACTTTGGTGAAATGGATAAATTGATTCATGGAGCAAGCGCATTGAGGGAGTATTTACAACCTGAGACGCCACTCGAAAATTTTTTCTTAGAAGATCCACCCTTTCTCAAGGGATTGATGTGGGGTACTCCTCGCTTTGGCCATCCCGAAGGTAAAATCGTTTACCATATTCGTGAGGTGCTTGATAATGTTAATAAGCTAACCCTTTCTAACGAAGATCGAACTAAACTCCGTATCATTACCTTTGTCCACGATACCTTCAAATACGAAGAACATAAAGGAAGTCCCCGAGACTGGAAACGCCACCATTCTATTTTGGCTAAAAATTATTTAGAGAAACACTATGATGATCAAGTCGTCTTGGACATAGTAGAGTTACACGACGAAGCCTATTATTGCTGGAGATTATTCCAAATTTACAGCCAATCTACCCAAAGTAACCTCCGATTAAAGAAGCTCGTTGACCAAGTAGGCGAAAAAAATATGCAGCTTTATTATCTATTCTTCAAATGCGACACCTGTACTGGTGATAAAAATCTTGCTTCTCTCTATTGGGCGGAAAAAAATCTACCTGGCATCACAGTTACTTCTCTTTAGCTAAGATTGAATTAAAAAATATTCCCGTCTTCTTATGAAATTTTTATATTTTTTTTTAAAAAAAAATATAGCATTTTACATTGATAATCAACTAGTTATAGCTAATTCAGCATACTATTTTTTGAATAAAATCTATTTTTTTTCAACTTTTTTTTAGGAAAGGGAACTAAAGCTTTTCTTTCTAGGTTATTTAGTTCAGACAGTAATGTCTGAAAGGCCGAAATATTTATTGTTTTGGTATTTAATAACCTTATACTATCTTTATCATGTTAACCACAACCAACATCAATTTGGAGAAGGAAAAGCAAGCTAGGATTTTTGACCAGGAGTTTTATCCTCAGGCGGATGCGTTATTCAGTTTTGCTTACGGTTTGACCCGTAACGAGGCCGATGCTAGTGATCTGGTTCAAGAAACTTACTTAAAAGCTTTTCGCTTCATTGACAGCTACTTGGAAGGTACAAATGCCAAGGCGTGGTTATTCAGGATATTGAAAAATGCCTTTATTAATAACTATCGCAAGAAGAGCAAGCGTCCTACTCAGGTGGACTTTGAGGACTTGGTGAATATTCACCAAGAAGAAGACACCGCTTTGAATAGCTATGTCGATCTACGAGAAGATGTCTATGAAAGAATTATCGGTGACGAAGTAACGATCGCCATCAGCAATCTATCTGTAGACTATCGAACGGTTCTTTTGCTTTGCGATATTGAAGATTTCACTTACGAGGAAATCTCTAAGATCATTGATATTCCAATTGGTACGGTACGATCTCGATTGTTCCGTGCTAGAAATTTGCTCAAAAAGGAGCTAAGCGCTTACGCACAATCTCTCGGTTTCGAGGATAAGCGTAAGTAATTAAATCCTTTTTATTGTTAATAATTTTCAGAATAACAGGAGCATGATCGGTTCAACTAAAAATTCACAGACTTTTTGCCAGACCAGTACCCACTGGTCTGGCTCTGTGTGTTGGACAGATTGCTGCTCGGTCGTCAACGGGAGCAGTTTTGTCTCCGAAGATCCGTGGTTATCTCTGAGTAATTTTAAAACTTTTTAATTATGATATCTCAAAAGAATAATCAGGAATTAGTCCGAAAAGTAAACATGTATCTCGATAACGAGTTAACACCGGAAGCCGAAAGAGCTTTATTAAGAGAAATTCAGGGCAATCCCGCCTACATGCAAATCCTGAGTAAAGAAAAATCATTTAGAGAGTTTATCAAAAGTCGTGTCCAACGCAAAAAAGTTTCTCCTGCCCTGATCCAATCGATCAAAGATAAAATCAATATTTAGTTAGTTAGCATTCATTTATACTGGAAGTTGTTCCTCAACTCCACGGTGATCGGATTCGTAGATACTACGAAACAATGGACTGTATGATTAAGTGTGTCATTTGCCAGCCCGCGCCTTGTATTCCTAAAGGAAGGCCAACCCGCTAACACACTTTT
>JALZUU010000207.1 GCA_023300665.1 Saprospiraceae bacterium
TTAATTTGTTAAGTTAATGCAATAGCAAAGACATTCCTCTTTGCTTCTTATGTGACTTTTGTCACAAAGAGTTAGTTTTAACAATCTTAATTTTAGTGTCTATTAAATAAATACTTAACACCTTATTATGGAAACCCAAGAAATAAAACGAGCAATTCAACGACTATTCCCTTTATTTGATCAATTAGAATTAGTAGATGAATTGGCCAAGAATAGCGATTTTATGCAACTGCCTCCTAAAGCTGAGCTACTCAATAGTGGCAGTTATATCAAAGTGATACCATTGGTATTATCAGGTTCGATTAAAATCTTTAGAACGGATGAAAATGGTAGAGAGATTTTTCTTTATTACGTTCAAGGAGGAGAATCCTGTGCCATCACTTTATCTTCTTGTTTGAAAATGGAAAAGAGTTCGATTAAAGCCGTTGTTCAAGAAGAGACCACATTATTGGCCATTCCTGTTGGAGTTATTTATGATGTGAATAAAAAATATCCGAGTTGGCATCACTTTGTCTTTGATACCTTTAGTCAGCGATTTAATGAAGTTTTGACGGTGCTTGAAAATGTAGTTTTTCATCACATGGATGAAAGAATTGCAAAATACCTTATCGATAAAGCACTCAGCTTGAATACAAAAGAACTTATTATTTCTCACCAAGAGATTGCCAATGATTTGGCAACTTCCAGAGAGGTCGTCTCAAGGCTATTAAAACAATTTGAAAAGAAAGGATTGGTAGAATTGTCTCGTGGAAAAGTAACGATTAAAGAATTAATCAATTCAAGAAAAGTAAGTTTTAATTAAAATAAATAAGCTTTGTGACAAAAGTCACGAAAGTGCTACGACAACTGCTTTAACTTTGAAGTATGAAAAATCGAAGCAACTTTGAAAAGCTCTTGGTCGTCTGCGTTATTTGTGGATCCTCGTTCCTTCTGATTGCTTTGATAATTAAGAGCTTGTCCAAATTTTCATGATTGTGCGAAATTGATAAAATTTTATTTTGAATGAGACAAAAAACGTAGACGATGCCTTAGCATCGGCGAGGCTTTTTAACGAAATGCAGAATAAAAATTTCCAATTGCAGCCAATTAATGGAAGTTTAGACAAGCTCTAAATATCTAATTATCTAAAAAAATTAATTATGAAAAAGAATGTAGGAAGTATCGATCGAATTATACGGTTAGTTGCAGCAGCAATAATCGTAGGATTATTAGCAACAAAATCAGTACCGATCAGTTCTATTTTAGGAATTGTTTTGACCATCGTTGCTGTAGTATTTGGCGGAACGGCTTTAGTGAGCTCTTGCCCTTTGTACTCTTTGGTAGGTTTGTCAACTTGTCCTATAGATAATAAAATGCAATCAGGAAGTTAATTTAATTAACGTGTGTGTCATAGGTTGTTAGCTAGAAAGCTGACAACCTTTTTTTATCTTTTAAAACCTTTTTTGAGAAGGTTCTCAGTAAGTTTTATTTGAAATAACTTCATTATGAATAATCACATAAATAACTTCCCTGGAAATAATTCTATGTTAAAAGATGCTCTTTTTCAAAAAAAAATGAGCTTATATTTTGAACAATATAAGGCTCAATATTTCGAAAAAGGAACGTATATTTTTATGTCTGGATCGTCTTCAAAAAATTTATACTACATCGTTAATGACGGTAGAATAAGACTTGAATTTTATTCAAAATCTGGTCGAAATGTTACTAGGTCGATATTGGGGCAGGGAGATATTTTGGGTAAAAATGCTTTGATTGGTATTGAAAAACACAAGTATACAGCACGTGCTCGAAGCTTTGTAAAGGTTCGCGTAATACCCATTGAGGACGTCGAAAAATTGATAAAAGAACCCAATATTTTCACCATGCTTTTACTTAAAAAAATTGGACATGATTTGATTCAAAAAGAAAAGAAATTAGAAACCTTAGTATTAAAAGATGCAAGGACACGGGTCATTGAGTTTTTGTTAGATTTAGGTCGAAAGGGTAGGAGAGTTGGTTTTGAACAATTGGTTAATAATATACTAACCCACCAAGAAATAGCGGACCTTACTTCGACTTCAAGACAGACCGTGACGACGACCATTAGTGAGTTGCGACGAAAAAACATTCTTATCTTTAATCGAAGACGTATGTTGATCAGAGATATGGAGCAGCTTGCAGCTGCTATTTAATAATTTCTTTACTTACGAGAATTTCGCTTTCAGGATTTATTTTAGTTTTGAAGTGAAACGGAGCCAAATATATCTCAATAATAAAACCCAAGGAAGTCCGTGTAAGACCAAATCAAACCAATCCATTACTTTCATTCCTACCGCTCCTCCTACCACCCATCTGATCTTTCCAAAAAGATGTGGCTCTGGAGAAAAAGGGGCTAGACCTAAAGTGAGACAGGCTAGTACAAGCAATTTCCAGTTGTTGAATAATTTCATGTTTTTTTAAACTTTTTTAATTGAAAAAAGAGGAATTAAGATAATTTCTTAACTCCTCCTATTCTCAAAAAACCAAATGAAACTAGTTGAATTATCTTATTTCACCTCTCAATTCTGCGAATGGGAATCCCATCGGAGCAGGATCTCCAGTTGGTAAAACACCATTTGTATTTGTAAAAATCTCTTTGTTGGAATGAACGATTAAAAATGGAAAACCATTTTGAAGTAAATCCGCAATTACATCATCTCCTGGGTGCACACCAGCATTAATAAAATTACCTTGATCCGCTTCTAAAATTGAAACAAAGTCTCGATTAAACTCAAATCCATTTGAATTTTCAACAAAATTAGTACTATCTGTTCCAAACACTAAATCAACTACATTAAAACCAAAGTCGCCTTCATTTCCTGAATTTGGTAAATGAATATGAAATGGTGTACCGTTAGGACCAAAATTTTGTAATTCGCTCACTAGCATACCTGTAACGGTTAGTTTTATGTCTTGGATTTGATTCGTTTCTAAGTCCAAAAATGCTTCAAAAGTTCCAGCTGATGTCGATGGAACTATTCCGAGCATATCCGTTACAAAACTAGGATTTGTTCCGTTTTGATTTGGAACCATTAGGTTAGCGGTTAGCTCAATACGTGGGTCATCTTCCTCATCATCGCTGCAAGAAGTTAAAAATAAACTTGCACTAGATAATAGAATAAATAAAAAAGTAAAGGTATTTCGAAATGTCATTTGTTAAAATTTTTTGTAATGAAAAATTATTATTTTAATTAATATTTTTATTCGACAAAAGACACTATTTTTTTTCGGAAGAAATGTGATTTTTATCACTTTCGAAAGTAATAATTCCACAAAGTACTATTATCTGACATTAGGGTTTTTCTTCTTTTTTATGTGATATAGATCACCATTTAATTGGTAGATTATAGAAAGGAATTGACAGGTTACTTTAATAAAAAAATACCAGTAACATATGCTACTGGTACTGATATAATCTCTAAACAATGCGAATAAATCACATATTTTTTTAGCCGGGTAATAGCTTAGTTCATCTAATATTTTGCTTTTGTTTTAAGTTTGAAATTTCTGTTTAAGATAATCTCCACAGGAAAATATTTCGAATAATACGGTTTTGGAATGGCCTCTATTTTATCCATTCAGATAATTGAAAAAGAATTTTATTTTTTATTGACAGTTGACCAAGCTTGATATCCACCTTCTAAATTATAAAGTTTTTCTAATCCCATTTCTTCCATTATTCCACAGGCCTTGACACTTCTTCTTCCACTTCTACAATAAACTAAATAGGTTTTATTTTTATCTAATGCGCCCACTTTTTCTTTAAAATTATTGGCTTTAACATCTAATTCAATAGCACCTGCAATCTTTCCTTCAGCAGTTTCTTTAGGTGTTCTGACATCGAGGATAACCGTATTTTCTTCTTGCATTTTAGCTTTAAAATCGGCAACATTAACATTGACCATTTTTGAATTTTTAGGTTGACCTATTAAATTGCAAGCTTGAAAAGCTAAGAAACAAATAGTCAGTAATAAGATAATTTTATTCATGATTCTTTATTAGGTGGTGAAATTTCAATTCCTCGAAATTGAATTATTTTGAAATGTATTTTTAAATCCAAAATCGTTTGTCCCATTTTTGCTACTTTGGAAAAGTGATACTCCACATTCCTCGCAAATCTCCACTAACATAACCAACGGCTTTGTCTTTTGGATATAATTGTTGAATTACCTTATAGTCTTCCTCTAATAAGGTTTCTCCAATTGTTCCATGACATTTTTGACATAAAGGCATTACGTGAATAGGTGCGTAGAAAGCAACTTGATCTCCTTTAATTTTCTGAACAACTGGTTTCAATTTTTCTCCAGAATCCATTTTTTTTTGAAAAGCTTGAAGCTGATTTAATTCAATTTGAGATGGTTGGTTATTGGGATTTCTAGTCTTTAATGAAGTTCTTCTAATGGATGCTTGATATTTATTTTCTAAGCTATCGACTAAAGGAGATGCCGAAAGGTTACAATATTTTACCGCGTTAGTTACGCCACCTTCTTGCATCGCTTTTTGTAAATTATTACTCAAGGTTGCAAAAGTTGTTTGAGCTACCTCTCGCCCTCTTGTTAGATAAATTTGTTCTAAATTTTCTGAGTCAGTGGATGCCTTTGAAGAAGTATCTTCATTTGCACAGTTAGCAAAAAAAAAGGTGATTATAATAATTACTCCTAAAATAAGGGATTGTATTCTCATTTTTGTTTTATCTATTCAACATTCTTTAGCAGGGTAGTGCGTTTGCTCCCTTGTGGATCCAACTACAAATTCGGATACTTAGCCTTTTGATTAGCTACTATTTTTTTAAAAAAACAAAAACTAAGGCAAGGTTTTTTAGCTTGCCAACGCAGCCTGTACGCCACTCCAGCTACCAGCATTATAAGCTTCCACTCCTGACTTGTTGAGAAAAACTGTTGCATTTTCGGCTCTTGCTCCAGAGCGACAACAAACGATAATAGGTTTGTTTGGCTGTCGAATTTCTTCAATCCGATTCATAATTTCGTTCAAGGGAATATTAATTGATTGATCAAAACTTCCTTGAGCAAATTCTTGAGGCGTACGAACATCAATGATTAACGCTTCGCGATCCATTAAAGCTGGGTAATTCAATTTTTTTCTATTTAATAATTTATTAAAAAATTCAAGCATCTTTTTTTTCTGTAAAAATAAATAAGGTTTAGCAAGATTTACGTGATATTTATCACATAACCTAATTCATTGTTTTTCTTATCTTTATAGAAATCAATTTGATGAATTATGCAATTACTCTATTTTCTGTTGGCCCTTACCTTTTACTATGTCTTGCATAGTGTACTCGCCAATACCAAGGTCAAATCTTTTTTAATTGGGCGATTCATTTCTCAAAAGTATTATCGTTTGATGTTTAATCTCACAGCCGTTATATTATTAATACCGATCTATCTTATCTACAAGAGTATTCCAGCTAATTTTATCTTTGAAAATATATCCTTGAAATATGCAGGATTGGTGATGGCAGGTATCGGAGTACTTTCTTTGTTTTATGCTTTAAGTCAATATAACTTAGGAATGTTTAGTGGAGTCCAGCAATTAAAAAATGATACGCCTCCTATTTCTGATTCATTAAAGACAACTGGTTTTAATGCTTTTGTCAGACACCCATTATATTTTTCAGGCCTTTTAATTATTTGGGGTGGCTTTTTATTTCGCCCTACAGATTTATATCTGGTGATGGGAGGAGTGAGTACCGCTTATCTTTATTTTGGGACCAAGTTAGAAGAAGAAAAACTAGTCGATGAATTTGGAGAAGCATATTTGG
>JALZUU010000208.1 GCA_023300665.1 Saprospiraceae bacterium
GGAATGAATTTTCCAGGAGTAGAAAGCAATCCTGAAGGTTTATTAACCAGCACCACCTGATCATCTTCAAAGAGTATGGGCAACTCTTTTTCGCGTGCAGGATTGATCAACATGGGATCATCATCGACCTCCATACCCGCGAGCATATGTGTCAAGATGGGTTTGCATTTGCCCATACAAGCGTGGTAGTGTTGGCGATGACGACGGACTGCTGAAGCGGGAGATTTTCCCCACCAAAATTCAGTTAAGGCAATTGGTTGGAGCCGATTCATAAAAGCATATTGTAATAATTTGGGGGCGGCACATTCTCCTGCTCCGGAAGGCTTAGGGATATCTTTAAAAATTTCGTGTAAGTTTTTTTCTTCTCCTAAAATATTTAGAAAACGATAATGGGTGAAAAGTCCGTGTTGAAGTTTTACAGATTTTTGTTTTCTAGCGGTACGTAAGTCGGCGATCTCTTTTTCTAAAGCGATCAGGGGTTGAGCAATTTTATCTAACTCCATTTGTAGTTGGTGTTCAATGTCCCGAACTTGATTTCTTTTGGCAATACTTTCTTTACCTAAGGTATCTAATAAGGTTTCGTATTCGGTAGGAGATAGTTGTTTTTTTCCGGCAGTCCGACGAAGTTTACGATCTGCTTTTGCCGCTCGTTGTTCTGATTTTAAGTCGACTACTTTCTGATTAAAAATTGCTTTTTCTGCTTTTAGAATTTTATCTAATTCCAATAACTTAGGATTCTTTTCCAACTGCTCAATCTCTGCAGTCATGATATTCAATTCTTTCGAACCATCAATATAAAAGGCATTATTTGGATTGGCATCAAAAAGATTTGGAACAAAATAATCGGGCGTTTTCTCTCCCAACATTTTACCAGAAAACGCGGTAATAAAACCAATTTCATTCGCTTCATTCTCTACCACTAAAACACCAAACATCTTTCCTACCGCACCTGAACTATTCGGATTTTTAATACCAAAATTATGAAATGAAATTTCTTGAGCAGATAGATAATCTTGTAGTTGCTCCTCCGCTAAAATGGCAAGCGGATGTGGTTCGTAATAAAATGGAAAAGTAAACTTCTCCGGTAAAGCGATTTCCGAAATTGGCTCCTTAAAACGAGTAAAACGGATATTATTTTTATCATTCATTATCTACGATTCCTTTGAGTCCTCAAAAATAACCAAAATTAAGGTTCAATCACTTATTTTGACTTGTTAAACAACTTTATTTTTTAGCCGTATTTCAAGCTTACTAAAATGAGAAGTACTCATGATTTTAAACTTATTATTATAGCTGCTGTTCTTGCTTGGTACATTGTGTACTTAGTATTATTGTAATATGATATAAATTGGTTATTTTAACTATTAATATAAATTAGGTTTTAAAATCTTAGTATGAAACAATCGCTACTCCTTCTTATTATCCTCTTTTTTACAATCAATCTCCATGCACAATACCCTAAAGGAGGGGGAGGTAAATGGGGAAAAGGAAAAAAAGAAAAGACCATAAAGGGAAAGATTACAGGAAAGGTAATAAGTGTTGATAATCAACCAGTTAGCTATGCTACCATCGTTTTAATTGATAACAAAAACCAAAAGCAAATCAATGGTAATATTACGGATGAAAAAGGGCGCTTTAAGCTAGAAGAAGTAGAAACAGGATCTTATACTTTAAAGGTCTCTTTTATTGGTTACCTTGAAAAGGTAGTGGAGAATGTAAACCTAACTTTAAAAAAACCAGATTATAATGTAGAGATGATCCGACTAGAACAAGATAATGTGATGCTCTCAGAAGTAGAAGTGGTTGAAGAAGCATCGCTGGTGGAAACCAAAATTGATAAGATCGTTTATAACGCGGATAAGGATGTCACCAATGCCGGTGGAGATGCTGGAGATGTACTGCGAAAGGTACCCATGCTATCGGTTGATTTGGAGGGAAATGTATCTCTACGCGGAAGTCAGAATATTCAAATTTTGATCAATGGTAAGCCTTCGGGAATGTTTGCGAATGGAACCGCAGATGCTTTAAAAATGATCCCTGCAGATCAGATAAAAAAAGTTGAAGTAATCACTTCTCCATCTGCTAAATATGATGGGGAAGGCTCTGGTGGTATTATCAATATCATTACGCAAAAAAAGCAAGTTCAGGGATATAATGTTTCTGTTAATGGTTCGGTAGGAACGAGACAAAACAATGGAAATATCGGTATCAATGCGTCAAAAGGTCGCTTGGGTTTTAATGCCAATGCTGGATTTTGGCACTCCTGGCCAAATGATGCGACCTTGGATTTTCTACGAGAAGATTTTGATGGGGAGACGTTGGTTTCTAGTTATATACAAGAAGGAATTACGACCTCTTCTCGAACTGGATTTTTTGGGAAGGCAGGATTGAATTACGATATCAATGCCTTTAATAATATTTCTACTTCTATTAATTTTCGAGGTTTTAGTTTTGATAATGATGCGCCAACGGAAGCCGTATTTACACCTGATTTTAGTCAAGCACTTAGGGAGATTACGAACCGTCGTTCGGATGCAAGTACCCTCAATGCGGGATTTGATTGGTCGACCGATTATCGTCGTACGTTTAAAAAGGAAGGACAAGAATTTAGCGCCGCTTTTTTATTAAATGGAAATGTTAGCAATCTTGATAGCGATATTATGTCTTCAAGTAGTGCGGCAGTCTTAGACTTTGAAGAACGCCAAGAAAATGATGGAGACAATAAAGAATACACGGTTCAGGTGGATTATGTTCATCCATTTACAAAGGCAGTCAAACTAGAAATTGGAGGAAAGTCTGTGATACGTCGGATTGATAGTGATTTTCAATTTGAGCAATTTGATGTGGCTATAAATGACTTTAAAGTCGATGAATTACGAACTAATATTTTTGAATACGAGCAAGATGTTTATGCAGGATATGCTTCTTTTACTTTTAATTTGCCCAAAGATTTTGGCATTATAGCAGGAGCGCGATACGAGCATACTTCGATTGCGGGAACATTTGAATCAGATATTGATCCTTTTGAAAATTCTTACGGGAATATTTTACCAAGTATAATTATTTCGAAAAAGACCAATATGTTTTCTACAGTAAAATTGAGCTATAATCAACGTATTCAACGACCTAGCTTATTTTTTATCAACCCTTACCGGAATGATATTGATCGTAGAAATGTTACGCAAGGTAATCCAAAATTAGATCCAGAATTGGTCCATCAAGTTGAGTTAGGATACAATACTTATATAAAAGGGTTGGTGCTAAGTGCTTCGGTTTATTATCGTCATACGGAAGACTTGATTGAAGCAATTGTTCAAGTAAATGAAGACGGAGTAGCAGAGTCCCTTTATCAAAATATTGGAATTAATAATTCTATTGGATTTAATACTTTTGTTTCAAAAACATTTAATAAGAAGTTTACGATTCGAGGTAATGTCAGTCTTTTCACCTACAATGCAGAAAGTCAGGTAGAAAGCATTAATTTAGAAAATAACGGAATTCAATATAATTTCTTTGGTAGTACTTCCTATGTTTTCAAAAAAGGATGGAAAGCAGAAGGGTTTGGTTTTTTCCGTGCTCCAACTCGAACTTTACAAGGAGATCGAACTTCCTTTTGGATGACTAGTCTTGGTGTTCAAAAAGAATTTTGGGACAAGCGTGCCAGCCTTGGTATCCGAATTGTTGATCCTTTTAATCGAACCAAAAACTTTAAAACGGAACTTACTGGAGAAGACTTTTACCAACAATCAAACTTTAGAATTCCTTTCCGATCTTTTGGATTAAACTTCCGATATACTTTTGGTAAGCTTGATTTTAAAGCTAAAACCAGCCGTTCAAAAATTAAAAATGACGACCAAAAGAGTGGTGGTGAAGGTGGACAGCAAGGTGGTGGTCAAGGAAATTAGAAAGGTGAAGATTTGACAAATTTCAAAAACAAAATCAAAACATAAGGTAAGACGATCGTTAAACAACTTCAATAATCAAACTGACGAATGAGAATTTAAACAATCGTTACTTCCTTCTCCATTCCCATTTGATGCCCATATAGGGTCGCTGCTACTGCTCCTATAAACGGGATCAGAATAGGACCGATTACGGGAATGCTCATTCCAATACTCGCAAAAATACCAAAGGTAGTTGCTGCGCCAAAATGCGTTTGGATTTGTTTAGAACTACGAGGAATGGTAAAGTGATATTGCTCAAGATAATTATCAAGTAGTGCAAATCCGAGAAAAAATCCATAGACAAAAAACATGATGAGATTTGTTAAATAGGAAATTTTTAGAATCCCACAAACTACAGAAACACCGATATACATCAACAGACCAAAGATCCATTTATGTACCATCACTTTGATCATTCTTATTTGAGCACGAGCGAATTCTTTGACAGTCAATATCCGATTTTGATCTTTAATAATATTGTTAGTCCCAACCGCAAAATGGAAAATTAGCACCTCCAAAAGGATTAAAAGTAAAAATTTATAACTTCCTGAAAAAAGTGGTTTATGTGCTGCTTCTAACTTTTCTTTCCTTTCAATCAAAGATTTTTTCTCCGCCTCCAATGATTCTATTTCTTCCTCAGAACTCGTAAGGGCAGCCGCTGATAAGGCTTCAATTTTAGTATCAAAACCCTCGGCAGGAATCTCTATATCCGCCACATTTGGAGCGTTTATATAAGTATCGATATCATTGTACAAAGTTACAGAAAGGGTGCCCATGATAACCATGGTCATGATCAGAATCCATTTATGATCGAGAAACCCCTTCCAAAGTTGGTGCTTTTTGATAAAGCTTGGCGTATTCAATAATACTTGCCCTGCCATATAAACTTGATAGGGAGCTTTTTTATAATCAATATGTGAAAAATCAGATTTCATTGATTGGTTGGTTTTGTTTTATACTTGCATACTAAGACAATTTAAGAAATAATCTTTTTAATTTCGATTAATCCCCTATGATTTTCGATAAACGATCCTTTTTATACTAAAACCAACACACGAAAGAAGGCATTATTAATTATTCATTAAAAAATTATTAATTATTTTCAACAATTCAACACAACCTCAACCTCCCAACGCAATGCCCATTTTCTCTGAATCCTAAACCTTTCAAATCCAGCTTCCATCAAAATATTTTCCAATTCTATTTTAGTGAAAGACCGTC
>JALZUU010000209.1 GCA_023300665.1 Saprospiraceae bacterium
AAAAAATATGAAAGAAAATTATACTCCTAAACAGTTAGCCTTGATCTCTGCCATAACGATTGCTATCATTGTGCTGCTGGTTCAATTTCTTTTTGCAAGTATTTCTACTTTTTCTACCAACCTTGCCTATTCACTTGGGATTGCATTTTCTGTTTTTATTCCAACCTATTTTATTGTTTTCTTTTTATTGAAAAATTATATCTACAGAAAGATAAAATTGATTTACAAAACAATACATCGTGAAAAAAATAATACTTCCTTGAAAATGGAGACGATGGATTATAGTAAAGATATTATCGAAGAAGCAGAAAAGGAAGTTCAAGAATGGGCTTCTCAACAACAGGAGGAAATTGATAATCTTAAATCACTAGAAGAATATAGACGTAACTTCCTAGGTGATATTTCCCATGAGTTAAAAACGCCTCTATTCAATATTCAAGGATATATTCATACACTTTTAGATGGGGCTTTATATGATGAAAATATCAATCAAAAATACCTTAAACGAGCTGCCAATAATGCCGAACGTCTGCACCTGATCATAGAAGATTTAGAAGTCATTTCTCGCCTTGAATCAGGAGAGAATCCTCTTAAAATGGAAAATTTTAACATGATAAATTTAGCCAATGAGGTAATGGACGAAACAGAAATGATTGCTAAACAAAAAAAGATCAAAATCGTATATAAAGAGAATTACCCTCAGCCTTTTAAAGTAAAAGCGGATAGAGAAAGTGTGCGTCAAATCTTGACTAACCTGATCGTTAATTCTATTAAGTACGGAAAAGAATTAGGAACTACTAAAATTGGTTTTTACGATATGGATGAATACATTCTAGTGGAAGTGGCAGATGACGGGATTGGTATTGAGAAAAAACATCTTTCACATATCTTCGACCGCTTTTATAGAGTTGAAAAAAGTCGTAATCGCTCTAAAGGAGGCTCTGGACTTGGGCTATCCATCGTAAAGCACATTATTGAAGCCCACGGAACATCTATCAATGTCCGATCCAATCCAGGGGTCGGAACCAACTTTGGATTTACCTTAAAAAAACTTTAAAAAACCACCAATTCAATAGAATTGGGTAGCTTTACGGTACCAAAAACTAATTCAACCTTGTAGACACTATAAAAATGACCGATAAACTATCACTTGCTAAAAAAAATAAAGCAAATATTTTTTTAGATCCGTTTGGAAATATTCTCTTTCTAAAACGAGCGCTTACAGGTTGGTTAGGAATCGCCACCTATCGAAGACTAAATATCATCAACAAAACAGAGGTAATTGGCGCTGATTTTTTAATGGATTTACCAGATAAGAATATCCTTTTTGTAGCCAATCATCAAACTTACTATGTCGATGTTATCGCACTCTATCACGTTTTCGGAAGCGTAAAATGGAAGTTTAAAAATATCAATAATCCACTCTATTTACTACTACCTCGAGTCAAAGCCTACTATATTGCTGCCGAAGAAACCATGAAAGAAAGTGGTTGGCTAGCCCGCTTATTTTCTTATGCTGGTGCCGTAACCGTCAAACGATCGTGGAGAAGCAAAGGAAAAGACGTAATTCGTAGCTCTGACGTGAAAGCACCCGCTAAAATTAAGACCGCTTTGGAATATGGTTGGGTAGTCAATTTTCCTCAAGGAACGACCAAAGCAGGCGCTCCAGTCCGCAAAGGTTCTGCTAGTCTAATTAAGAAATATCGTCCCATCGTTGTCCCTGTTAAGTTGACTGGATTTGATGAAGCTTTCGCCAAAAAAGGGGTTAAAGTGAAAAATCCTGGTACTCAACTTACGGTACAATTTGGTCAACCCATCCAGTTTGGTACAGACACTAAAGTAGAAGAAATTCAAGCCTATCTCGAAAAAGTAATCATCGGAGAATTTTAATAGCTTCATAACTAGATAACTCATCTAAGTAGAAGTGCCTCAATAATTTAAGGCATGTTTAAAGACCAATAAAAGACTGCTCATTAAGTAATATTTTAAAATAAATTTTTACTCATTCGTAATTTTCTTTACTGTATTTCTATGCATTTCAAAAGCCAAAATCATTTAATAAAAATTTGAATGGGGTAGCGTATTATTTGAAATTTAATCTTAGACCTAGACTTAGATTGCTAAAATTACTACAACTTACAAAATACAGATCTACTTCATCCTAGGGGTAGCCACCACCTCTTGACCTGCAAAATCTGATCTCAAATACTTAAAATATCCAGCCACGGCAATCATACCCGCATTATCAGTACAATATTGAAAGCCAGGGATATAAGTTTGCCAACCCAGTTTTTCTCCTTTTTCTTGAAAAGCTTTTCTTAATCCTGAATTAGCAGAAACTCCTCCAGCAATGGCTATTTCGGTGATTCCCGTTTGTTTTGCCGCCTTTTCTAGTTTATTTAATAAAATACTTACAATACGATCTTGAATAGAACGACAGATATGGTTCATGTTTTCTTTTACAAAGTCGGGATTTTCTTTTAATTGATTTCTTAGAAAATATAAAATCGAAGTTTTTAAACCACTAAAGCTAAAATCTAAGCCTTCAATTTTTGGTTCAGTAAAAGAGTAGAGTGGTTCGCCCTTCTGAGCCAATTTGTCTACCAAAGGCCCTGCAGGATAATCTAGTCCCAATAATTTCCCACTTTTATCAAACGCCTCACCAGCTGCATCATCAATCGTTGAGCCTAAAACTTCTAAAGTGTAAGGATCACTAACTTTGACAATCTGGGTATGTCCACCAGAGACGGTTAAACAAAGAAAAGGAAAGTTCGGCTTCGGATCTTCCGCAAAATGGGCTAATACATGGGCACGTAAATGATGCACCTCAATCATCGGTACTCCTAAACTCATTGCCATTCCTTTCGCAAAGCAAACACCGACATGCAAAGACCCGATGAGCCCAGGACCACGCGTAAATGCGATGGCGGACAATTCATTTTTATGAATACCGGCTTTAACCAAAGCTTGGTCTACCGTAGGAACAATATTTATCTGATGAGCCCTAGAAGCTACTTCTGGAACTACACCTCCGTAATCTTTATGTACTTTTTGTCCTGCTGTCACATTACTAAGCACTTTGCCGTCTTTTAACACCGCAGCAGAGGTATCATCACAAGAAGACTCAATGGCAAGAATAATTACACTCATAGAAAAAGATATATTTTAAAAAAAAGTTTAGGGTTATTGCATAAAATCAATGGATTATCGTAACTTTACGTAAGACCGTAAAAAGTCCACAAAAAACAAAAACATCCGCTAATATCCACAAATATTAGCAAGAGCTTGTTCAAATTCACCAATTCTAGTCAATTGATGAAAATTTATTCAAACTCTAAACACTTTGAGAAATTACCATTATACGAAGCTTTCGTGTAGTGGTATTTTCGTTTTTAAACTACTTTCGTTAACTGATACTAAATCAAAACTGATGTTTAAATCAAAAAAGGCAAATAAGATTGGGAATAACAACAATTCCTCACCCGTTGGAGATCATCCAAATCAAATTTCTAATAACATCGCGCCTGGCACCCATATTGAAGGCACCTTTACTTCTTCTGAAGATGTTCGCTTAGATGGACGTATTACCGGTGAAATGTTTTGTGAGAAAAAACTAGTGATGGGGGAACATGGCCATATGAATGGAGATGTGACTTGTGAGGATTCAAATATCCGTGGTAAAATCTTCGGCACCTTAAAAGTTAAAGGTTTATTGCATCTTTTAGCTACTGCAAA
>JALZUU010000210.1 GCA_023300665.1 Saprospiraceae bacterium
TCAACAATTCAACCTCTTATTCTACTCTAATATTATCTAACAACCAAGTGGTGGTATTTCCAGAAGGTCCACTTCCTTGGTATCGGAATCCGATATGTCCTGTGCCAGAAAATCCGCTTAAGTCAACTGCACCAGAAGGTTGGAATTCAAATTCAGGGTCAGTTCCTTGTGCAATATTTGCGCTTAACTGTGTCCAGTTAGCAGTAGCAGCATTCGTACCATCATAATCTGTGGCGATCCATGCCGTCAAACCATCGTGTACGAAAAATGATTGTGCTGTTTCGAAGGTCAACGTTTTAGGAGTTGAAAGGTCTATCCCTGGAGTGATCAACCAAGTTTCCATATTTGGCTCTGCATCATTGAAGGCAGTAGCTTGCACGTAGTAATTGCCAGCAAATTCTCGACCTCTCCATAGTCGAGTACCTTGGGTAGCTAAGTTATCCCATCCATCAATAGCTACATCTACATTACTCTCAACCGAGGTTTGGAAGTCTTCATCAATATCTCCACTAGGAGGATTCACAACTGTCTCACCAACATCATCTAAATTACGGATAAAAACTTGTGGATCATTAAACTGTGAACCAACCACAACTAAATCAGTGGTCATGGTTGGTAAGGAAGCACCACTAAAAGTAGCTGCACCACGGGTAAACATCGCAACCGTTCCGGTCCCATCAGAAACCGAAACATTACCATTAAAAGTAGTTCCGCCATCTCCTACTAAAGTTACATCTTCAAACGATAGTAATACACTTTCTAAAGCGTCACTTTGCGCTAAAAACTCAGCAACCGTTACGGTCATTGGGGTGATCGAATTAGAACCAGTCACCGTAGCATTCCCGATTGGAACACCGCTTACTTGAACTAATCCGTTAAAATCAGAAACTTCTGATCCATTAATATTTACTTCAATTTCTTGGCCAAGGGTAAAGTCATGGTTTGCATCAAATCGAACTACGATTCCACGATTTCCTTCTTGAATTACTGCATTTAATCCTGTTGTATTTCCATTTACAAAATCAGAAATAACGGTTCCTCTAATTCTATTATCAGCCGCATTAAAAGGAGTACCACTATACATATCTACGATAGATCCGATAGTTACTAATTCGCCAGATCCGCCCGTTCCACCGCCTCCACCTGATCCTCCAGTCACTACTACATCATCTAGGTTTCTAATATTAAGTTGAGCACCGTTAAAATTTCCTGCGATTCCAGTTACAGAAACAGAATCTGTAGGAAAAATATCATTTGCAAAACTTGCTCCTGGAGACGTAAACATTGGTAAGGTAGCCGTACCATCATTTAATTCTATAGAAAACACATAATCCGCCTCCCCATCTTTTGTCATCAACACATTTTCAAAGGTCAATAAAGTACCTTCTAAATCTCCTGATTGGCTAATAAAATCAGATATCGTAATCGTATTTGGAGTAATAGAACCAGTACCTGTTTTTTCTGCATTTCCGTTAGGAACATTATTTAATTGAACCAAACCGTTAAAATCAGATAACTCACTTCCACTAGTAGATATTTCTAATACATCATTCAAATCAAAAGCGTGCTCATCTTGAAAACGTACCGTGATACCTCGACCTCCATTTTGAACGATTAAGTTTCGAACATCGATATTTCCATTAACACGATCAGAGATAACCGTTCCGATAATTTTAGAACCAGATGGTGCATTTATAGTAGTTCCATTATAAAGATCTCGTAAATCTCCGATAGAAATTTCGTCTCCTCCTGGTGTTCCTCCTCCACAACGAGCACCTTCCATTACCACATCATTCGTATCTCGAATAATCAATTGTTTAGTTGCCCCAAACACGGTATAAATTGCAGTGATTGTACCATTTCCTTCTGGAGTTAGTCGATTAGCAAAATTAGCAAACCCACTAGATCGTACAATGATACTTCCTGCATCACAGGTTTCAATAATCCGATTCACTGAACGTTGCCCAGCAGCATCTGCGTAGGTTTCTCCAGCATCACTATCTATAAACTGAACACCTTCTAATTGAATTAACGATCCAATTTTATCATCCACCAGTTCACTTAGGGTAACCACTGTTGGAATTACGTCTAAACCAAATTGTCCACGTAGCACAATTTCATCTACTAAAACATCTTCGATTCCATCCGTCCGATCGGGCACACCATCACCGTCTGTATCAGATACCTGGCCCGCCAGTTGGACTAAGCCATTAAAATCACTAAGATATAAATCATCCAATCTAACAAAGATTCGACGGCCTACAGGAAATAAATTAGACAATCCACTTGTTTCGATCAATAATAAAATACCTGCTGTTTCGTCTTCCATCACTAAAGTTTGAAAGAAGTTTCCAGACTGATCATTGGCCGTTACCAAACCTGAAATATACTTATCAGATTCTAGCTGGTTAATCGTACCAAACTGATGCATATCTTTTAGCTCTTTAATAGAGATAATAGAAGAAGCAGGTATGTCTGGATCTTCTCCATTTATTGGAGGTGTATCAAAATCTTGATCTACACAACCACTTGTAATTAATAAAACAAGCAAGCATAGCAGACTTAGAGACGGAAATAAATTGGTTAATTTTTTCATTTACAATTTCTTTATTAATAATTGTTAAAATTAGAAATCTAATAGATTATTTAAAAACTATAGGTTAATGAGGCCCAATAAGTACGACCATTTGCATAAAAGTAGCGATTAGGAAAAAGGTCAACATTTTTTTCTTCAAAATCAAAACGACGTTGTTCAAAACCACCGGTTCGAAAATCTTGAACATCCAGTAGATTATTAATACTTAAGTTGATCGACAAACGGTGGCTTCCCCATCTGAAAGATTTGACTCCAGAAATATCTAACATAAATCTCCCTTCACCTCTTTCTTGCTCAATGATCGCATCAAAGTTGTCTGAATCAGGTAAGACGCCATCGATTGCATCAACCGTTCTACGAGTTGGATTATATTCGATATATACATCACTTAAGTAACTAAGATTTAAGAAGAAATTATATGATTTTGCGCCCCAGTAAGACAGTCCAACATTATAAGCACGTTGTGGTGTACCCGAAACATAGAAGTTTTTTCCATAAACCGTTTGGTTCTCTTGTAAGAGCTCTGCCGTATTATCCTGTGAAACGGTTACGTTTGGCCGACTGGTAAAAATATACTGACCTAAAGCAACTACTCCGTGTGCAGTCAGTGTCGTTGTTAGTTTAGCAGAAGCGGCTAATTCAATCCCTAAATGTTCTCGATCAATTCCAGTTACGGAGTAATTAACAAAAGTTCGTTCATCATCATGATAAAAACTAAGCGCTTGATTTTCGTCCTTAAAGGTGGTGTAAAAAGCACCTGCTCTGATTTTATATTTTGGAGAGTTATGGAAAAAGGTTAAATCAGAACTAAAGATCTTTGTATCCGTCAAGCCTGAAACCACCTGATCTCTTGTTCGAGGAGAAACATAGGCATTACGGAAATAAGGGGCACGCGTCCGATAAGTAGAATTTGCGTTAATATAATTTCGTCCATCAATTTTTAAAACAGCTCCACCCTTTACAGAATAGTTGGTGAATTTTTGTTTTTCAGATTCGCCAAAAGAATTATCTGGAAATTTTCCATTTCGTATCTGTCCCTCTCTCCAAAACTGGGTATTGGACAATTCTGCACCAAAGTTTAAGTCAATTCTAGATAAAGAAATTTGCGTCTGTGCCCAACCTGTTGCCTTACGGATATTAGGCGAATAGCTATATCCAAAACGATCTCCGACTCCAAGAATTCGATTAGGATTATCAATATCATTTTGAATAGCATCTGGATTATCTGGAATATCTCTTTCCGCAAATTGATCAAGATCTACATAAAAATCACCGCCTAACAAATCCACCACTTCTTTAAAATAATCTCCTTTAAAATAATTGTATTGTAAACCACCAGAGAAAGATACTTTATCAGAAAAGTAATTATTATAAACGGTATTAAAATTAATTTTTTGAGAATCAAAGCGACGATCTTCTACGATATAGCTTGAACGATTCCCAGTGATCGTTCCATCTTCCACATTACTCGCCTCAGTGATGGTCTGTGTATTATTTTGGTTTGCTTCATAAAAAGAATCCCAATCTAATTGGCGAGCCGCTTGGTTAGTTCTCAACTCATTGGCTACTTTATCTGCCACAGAAGGATCTTGAATAAAACTTGGTAATCGACGATAGTAATCTGGTCTTGGATCAGCCGTATTAAACCAATCTAAACTAGTCCGTCCATTATATCCATCTTGAAAAGAAATACCAGTGGTTATTTTTGATTTATCATTAATTGTCCAATCATGCGTTAGCATTATAATAGGTTGAAGGCTACGAGCTACCCGTGCATTTCGTTTTTCACCATTCTGAAAACCCCAATTAGAGTTATAATAATTATCATCCGCTAAATCATTGATCTCCTGAACAGAAGAATTACGACCACCTGAATTACGATGAGCGGCGATGACAGATAAATTAATAAGGTGATTATTTAATTTTCGATCTACGGAAATAGCTAAAGAATTTCTATTATCAAAGGTACCTTCTACATAACCTTCTTCCGCCCAACGACGAGAAGCAGATACCGTCAGTCCCCAATTATTTGGTCGCATCCCTGTTGCATAAGTTCCCATGATTCGATTTCGGTAGCTACGATTAGTAGCAGCATAGGAGAATCTCTTTTGTACGCGGTGATTAGAAGCTCTGGTATTGATATTGGCTGCACCACCTACACCTCCGAAAGCAAAATCTACTGGAGCTAATCCAATAGAAACTTCCTGATTACGTACAAAATCATTTAGGCCTCCCCATGCGCCCCAAAAAACACGTCCACTTTCCAGATCATTCATCGGGATACCGTTGAGAGACGTAGCAAAGTCTTCTGATTGGTAACCACGAATCCGGAATCGACGGGTTCCCCAAGTAAATCCAGCGGTGCTAGCAAAAAGATCTCGTGAAGCACTCAATAATCCTGAGATATCCTGACTTTCCACTTCTCCAATATCATCCGAGGCGATACTAATTACTGGAATATCATTTTGTTGGATCGTTGAAGAAACCGTAGGTGTGGCAAGGGTCATAGTTCCTACGTCTGTAACTTGGTTAGCAACCACGGTTATTTCTTGATTAAAAGCAGCATAGCTTTCGTGGGTGATGGTTATTGTTTGTGTTCCAGCAGGAACATTATCAAAGGTAAAACGGCCGTTGAGGTCTGTTTTTGCGACTAAATCCGAATTACTAATGGTAACTGTGGCATTTAGAAGCGGTGTTTCAAGTTCTGGATCAGTAACAACACCAGTAACACTTGTTTGAGATATACCAACATTAGCAAAACAAAAGAGACAAACGACTAGAAATGGCAGTATTTTTTGGAGGACCATAGATTTGTTTTTTTCGATTGGTGAAATAGAATCTGTAAGGTAGATAGAAAACAGTGATTCTTCTCTATTTTGAAGTGCAAAATTAAGCATAAATCCTAAATTCTAGTTAAATACCTAACAAAGAAGTCATTCTATGGGAAGAGACGGTTTAGTTTATTTAACTTTGTTATGATTTTGAGGTCTAATAACTAACTTTGAATAAAAAAAAGACAACGAAACTTTCTTCTTACATTTTTAAAATAATAAAACGATGATGCGACTTATCCCGCTGCTAGTCTTTATGGTTTTTGCCACATTTCTTTCTGCTCAAGAACAACAATACAAAATTGGGGCTATTGGTTTTTATAATTTTGAAAACCTATTTGATACCTTAGATACAGAAAATGTCCGTGATTCAGAGTTTACACCAAATGGCAGAAAGGCTTATGGAGGAGAGATTTATCAAGAAAAATTAGATCATTTATCCGATGTGGTAAGTAAAATGGGAAAAGAAATGACCCCAGATGGGCTGGCGATTCTTGGAGTTTGCGAGATAGAAAATCGTTCTGTTTTAGAAGATTTTGTTAAAATGCCTAAGATTGCTGCTCGAAATTATCAGATTGTTCATTATGACTCTCCTGATAAAAGAGGAATTGACGTTGGATTGGTTTATAATCCAAAATACTTTACGGTAAAAGCCAGCGAGCCTTTACTTTTGGATATTCAAGATAAAAAAGATACGGTTTTTACCAGAGATATTTTATTTGTTAGTGGAGAATTCGATGGAGAACCGCTTCATATTTTTGTGAATCATTGGCCTTCTCGAAGTGGTGGAGAAAAACGCTCAGCTTGGCGTCGCAACGCTGCGGCTCAAAGAGTTCGTGGTGTGATTGATTCTTTGCTTGCTGATAATGCAGACGCTAAGATTGTGGTGATGGGGGATTTGAATGATGATCCTGATAATGATAGTTGTAAAAAATATATCAACGCACAAAGAAAATTAAATAAGGTTAAGAAAAATCAATTTTTTAATCCAATGTGGGATTATTATGTAAAAGGGATTGGCACAACGGCTTGGCGAGATGCTTGGTCTTTGTTCGACCAAATTCATGTTTCTTATGCTTTAGCAAACAAGGATGATGATGGTTATTTTTTCTATAAAGCCAGTATTTTTAATAAGAAATTCTTACGCCAACGAAGTGGTGCTTTTAAAGGATATCCTTTCCGTACTTTTGTGGGGGATAGTTATTTGGGAGGATATAGTGATCACTTTCCGGTGATGGTTTATTTGGTGAAGCCGATTTAATTGCTTCTGGCTATTTGCTTCTGGCTTCTGGCCCTCTTTTATCGCGCGTTTGCTTTGAGATTGAAGAGGGCAAATAGCAAATAAAAGATCTCCCTATTAATTAACAATAACCGTCAAAATTCATCCTTACCAACCCCAACATAAGATTCGGCTTTGCTTTTGGCCTTGTCCCATTTCGATAACGCGTTGTTTTTTGGCGGAGACTTGTGCGAGTACTTTTTCTAGAATAGGTAGATTGGCTTTTTTAGAAACCAACGAAGTAAACCAATTGCAATTATCTGCATATTTTCTACTTTCTAAAATCATCGATTGAATAAATTTCAATTCACCACCTTCGGTCCATAATTCGTGAGCTCTTCCTCCGAAATTACGCGTAGCTTTTCCTTTCTTTTTATTTCCGAGATTTCTTATTTTTCGTTGAGTCGCTTGAACAGCTTCGTCGGGTGAGGCATGAAAAGGTGGATTACTCATGGTGAAATCAAATTTGTCTCCTTCATTGATCACTCCTTCAAACTTCTTTTTGGTATTCATCTGTTGGATCACTTCCACATTTTTTAGCACCGCTTGATTTTCTTCTACATT
>JALZUU010000211.1 GCA_023300665.1 Saprospiraceae bacterium
GATCAATGCGATCAGGAAGAGGTAAGTCGAAGCCCACCTAAAAGAATTTGTTCTAAACAGAGCTGTTCTGTTTCGGGATGTAAATTTAGAAACCATGATACTGCTTTTGGTGGTTAAGAAATTAATAAATAAAATCTATTGAATAATTGAAGGACAATTTTTATTTTCAGGTAAAATTGAACTCAAAAGTTTAAAATATTTTTTGTAATGTTTTGTTATTAGCTATAATGTCAAAGTTATCGTTCATACGGCATAGTATGACAATAGGTTGCAAAGCTTAGAGATCCTCACATGAGGACACAGAAATGGGTGATTGCAAAAGCGTGTGTGATTGCTTTGGCAATGGATGTTTAGAGATTCAAAACATGGTAAAGGGAGGTCAAAAAAAGAGATGACTTATGTTTACCACAGGATTATAATTTAAGTACGATCTAGTACGTGCAAAGCTTAGATCTTAGTTTGTCGTGCAATTGTTCAGGGTAAGATGACAAACTATTCGGGGGTAAAGGTAAAAATATTTTGGTAAAAAAAATAAAATACCTAATTTTTTTTTGAAGATAGATAAGAATAACTGAAAGGTTTACGGGTAAGGGTTCTTTACATTATTTTTAATTGTTAATAATCTAGCTGAAATTAAACAGCTTCTTAATTTAGGTATCTAATAAATCTGGTCTTCTTTTTTGAGTTATTAGAATAGATTGGTCTTGCCGCCATTCTTGTATTTTTTTATCGTGACCTGAAAGTAAAACAGGTGGAACATTTTTTCCCAAAATTTCAGCTGGTCGAGTATAGACTGGTGGAGCAAGAATTCCATCTTGGAAAGAATCAAAAAGGGCAGAGGTTTCATCATTTAATACACCAGGGATCAATCGACCAATACTATCTACTAGTACAGCAGCAGCCAATTCACCACCAGATAGAACATAATCACCAATTGAAATCTCTAAGGTAACATAGTGATCACGAATTCTTTGATCTATCCCTTTGTAGTGTCCACAGATAAGTAATAAATTTTCATTCAATGATAAACGATTTGCCATGCCTTGATGGTGCCGTTCTCCATCAGGAGTTAAGAAGATGATTTCATCATATTTTGTTTTAGTGCTCAACTCTTCAATACATTTACTAAGTGGTTCTGCCATTAAGACCATTCCTGCACCACCTCCATATTGATAATCATCTACTTGTCGACTTTTGCCGATGCCCCAATCTCGAAGCTGGTGGGTTCTTATTTCAAGATGACCTTTTTGCTGTGCCCTTTGCATGATGGAATGCTGGAAGGGAGAAGTTAATAATTCTGGAAGAAGGGTAATGATATCAATAGTCATAGTAGGTTTTTCTTATAAAGAGGTAATATGCCAAGACCTAAAACAAAAATAAGCAAAATAAAAAGACCGATATCCGAACAAACGGATACCGGTCATACTACTTGAGTAAAATTTTATTATCTAATTCGGTGGAATTTACGCACCGCTCTCTTATTATCTTGAATAATTTCTACTATATAAATATTACTATTTAAATTTGAAATATCCATTTGTAAATTTGGTGATCCAGCTCCTAAGTGGTCTTGAATAATACGTTGACCATTAATATTGTAAATATTAATCAAGGTCATTTCATTTGAAACAGGCACTTGAACATTGAGTTTTTCAGTTGCTTCACTAACGAATACTTCAACACCTTGAATCTCTGTCTCACGATTTGAAGTTATCATACAACCAAATGGACCAACAGGAATATTGCGGCTACAACTCTCAACACCGCTATCTTGAAATGAGATATTAAATGGTGCTAAAGAAGTACCATCTAGCATAATCGTAGCTGGTCCGTCAGCATATTCTAAAGTGTTGTTGACAGAATTATTTACTGAAACAGTGTAGGAACCACTGTTATTATTTGAAGTGAAGAAAAAGGTCACTGGTACCATTCCATCATTTTGACAATTTCCAACCGTAAAGTCAATCTCCCCCATAACACATTCTTCCGTACAGTTATAAGCCTCTACTGTTGTAAAATTGCTACAAGTAAGGTCTTGCAGGTCTGTCATTACAAATTCGAAGGATCTTGATCCATCTCCTTCAAATGGTCCCAACATAACTGGTAAGTCAGGATAAGCGAAATTTCCATAATTTGTACCGTTTCCAGAAATTTGGAACCCTGCATTGCCTGGATTAATAAATTCAGCATCTATCATTACCATAAACATTCCTTCATCACAACTCATCCGATCAGAGGTTAAACTAGCGATATTACAAAGTGAAACAGAACAATCTGGCTCTTGGTAGTTTATTTCTTCACAACAATCTGGATTATCATTATCACAAACTAAAATGGTTTGTGCAAGATTAGCAGTATTTGAAACATTGTTGATGGTTAATGGTAAGTTATTATAACTAATTGGACCAATCTCCGCATTATCAATCGTAATGGTAAAGGTACTGCCAGTGTTAGCATGAGAAAATCCTAAAACCAAACTATAGGTATCTTCACCAGAACATTCTTCAACTACAACATTTAGATTTGAAATTGAACAATCTGGAACAATTGTACAATTTAAAGTTTCAAAGGTAGAAGTAGTTTCACAATCTGTAAATTCACTATCCATCACGGTAATAGTCTCTGACCCAATTCCCGCTGTAGGGATGTCAGTAAGGTTAAGTGGTAATTGACTATAACTATACTGACCATGTTGGTTGCCTCCGATATATAACACAAAACTTCCAGAGTTTATGGAACTATAATCAAAGTTGAAAATAATGGACTGAAGATTATCACCAGTACATTCTCCTGCCGTCGCTACCAAATTGGTGATTTCACAAGTTGGAATTGGTTCACATTGAGGAGCTACAAAAGAAGCACTATTCAAACAATTTGGTATCTGAGTATCTGATCCAGTAATCTGATAATTGGTATTCCCATCTCCAGCATATGGACCCACCATCACCGGAAATGCAGATGGACTATATTGTCCAGCGTTTTGACCATTTACAGAAATTAAAATTGGATTGTCTAAAGTCGTACCACTTAGATTTACTTGAATCATAAATTGATCATCTGAATTACAAGTCATTGGTATTGCACTAAATTGATCGATGGAACAAGCTGGGCGACAATCTAATCTTTGGAAATTTGTTTCCAAAGCACAAGTTAAATCACTCTCATCTGATAAGGTTAGAACACTATTTTGGGCTCCTGTACTAGGTAAATTATTTAAAGTTAATGGAAAACTATTTGCTGGGAAACTCCCGATCGTAGTTCCATCTATCTTGATGATAAATTGATCAGATGGAGAAGAAGTATTTGTAAAGTTTATGATTGCAGCGTATTCATTGATCTCTGAACATTCTAATGTTTCAATAACTAAATCACTAATATTACAAGGATCAGCAACTTCACAAAATACCGGTGATACTGTTACGCCATTCGCACAACCAAAATCTACGGTATCAAATACATCAATTCGATAAGAGGTAACTCCATCACCAGTGAGTGGCCCTATTGTAATTGGAAAACTAGATGTAGGAAATAACCCATCACCATAGTCATTGTCATTTAATAATACAAACATCTCACTACTAAATCCGCTTCCTTCTAAATCCACCAAAATATTAAATGTTCCATTGTCACATTCTTGCACCTCCGAAATAACGGCTTCCATCGTACAAGGCGGTGCACATTCAAATCCAGTAAAAGTAGTTCCTAAACAACAGTTAGGATCACTGGCATCACAAACTAATACGTTGTTATTGAATGGTCCATCGCCTGGAAGTGTTAAAGTGATTGGAAATGCGGAATAATCAAAATTTCCATAACTTACTCCATTCACATTTACTTCAAACACTTCAGAAGGTGAGGCATTTCTATCAAAATCAATCACAGCAGCAAAAAGAAAATCTCCTGCACAATCTACTGCCATAGCAGATAGATTACTAATTTCACAAGCACTTACCATACAAGTTATGGGTTCTAATTGAATTTCATTTGAACAAGATGGGTTATTGACATCACTTACTTCAACAACATAAGAAGAGCCATCACCAGCAAAAGGTCCTAGGTTATAAGGAGCTTGGTTAGCCGGAAAAGGTCCGAAGGAAGAATTTCCTACTGTTACTTCAAAGCTACCACTAGTATTCAGACCATTATAATCTACTTCTAGGTTAAATTCACCATTTGTGTTACAAACTGAAGGTTCAACTATAACATGGGTGATCGTACAAGCAGGTTCTGTTCCTGCTATAAAACAGATATTGTCAACTCCTAGTTCGAATCCACCTATGGTCATAGAATAGATAGGCCCTGAAAAACTAACCGTCCCTTTTCTACCATTGGCTCCAGCAGATGAATCATCAACCGTCATGGTGACGAAGGTAGCTATTTGGCTAGGTAGTTCGTTAAAGCTTCTTGCATTCATTACTGGTTCTCCGTTGATAGATAGGTTGATATCTCCTTCCCAATCTAGGAAACCAAAAGAAACGTTGTCGGCTACCGCAAAATCCTGAGTAAAATCGATATCAACCGAAGATTCAAGTAATCTAATTACTTGTCCTTGTCCGTCAACAAAAGCACCAGACCAAAAGAAAGTACCAGTTTGTGTAGAAACATTGTTTCGAACAGAACCATCATTATAATAGAATGGTGCTAACTCTAATGATGCACCACTTTCTTGATGGAAAGGTGTTCCAAATGGAAAGCCATTGGTAACACTATAGAGTTGGCTAGGGACATCCGTAAATTGAACACAATTTTGCCCGAAAAGTAACTGTGATAATAAAAAGGTGAATACAAAAGCTAATTTGTATTGGTAAAATTTTGAACTCATAGTAGTAAAAGATTTTGATAATAAATATTAGAAAATACCCATATGGGGATTAAAATTTCTTTGTACAAGTAATTATTAACTTTTTTTCATGGCTTAGGTGTTTTACCTATGGCCATTCTAGTTGATTTGAGTTTCGTGGATGTTGGAAAGTAATTTTCTATGAATGGGTATGTGTGTAATGCCTTATTTTTGAGGTTAAGTAGCCACCTTTGGTTGAACTCAGCATCTGTTTGGCATTATTAGTTGAATGTTTTGCAAAAAAGGGGCCAAATGAAATGTTTCAATTTTATTATTTATTTAACGTTACTTTTTAGCCTGTTTTAGTCTAAATAGACATAAAAAGCTTAAGTTTGTACTTATGTTTATGATTGTTAAAGACTTGATAATCAATATTTTAATCAAAAAAATCTTCATTATGAAAAATTTTATTATTCTAACGCTAATCCTAGTTTTATCTGGCTTTACAAGTTTTGCGCAAGATGATCTTTCGAATTATAGTTTTAATCCAGAAGTTAAAAAAATGGACCGACTGATGAGTAAAGGTCAGAAGAATTGTTACTCAGTTACTATTGATGGTGTAAGCAAAAAAGAAATCGAAAAATCATGGGGGAAATATGTTAAAGATCATGGTGCTAAGCCGAAATGGGATAAAAAGAAGAATGAGTATTTTGCTGATAATGCGAAAATTTCATCCGTAAGTGACAACACGATTGATGTATATTCTCAATTGATTGAATCTGATAATCGGGTAGAGCTAATTGTCTGGATGGATCTAGGAGGAAGCTTTTTATCAAACCAAGACCATGCTGAACAATCCGTACATGGAGAAGCTTTTGTACTTGGTTTTGCAACGAATATGGAAAGGAAGCGTGTAGATACTTTTCGTAAAAAACAAGAAGATACGCTAGGAAATATGCAGGATGATCTTAAGGATATGGAAAAAGATAAAAGCAAATTAGAAAAGAGTATCGAGGAG
>JALZUU010000212.1 GCA_023300665.1 Saprospiraceae bacterium
GTCTGGAAGCTTTTTAGCAAAGGTAATTCCATTGAGTTTATTGCATTAAATCTTGAACTTACCGTTCAACAAGTAAAAGAATACATTAAAGAATGGGAAGCAAAACCTTAATCATTCAAACACCTTATTTTATTTATTGAAATTATGTCATTACATTACGATGTTGAAAAGGATCATTTGTATCAGAGAGGTTTTAGCGTGGGATTCAAAATAGGTTTTGAACAAGGTTACAGAAAAAGTATGACCATAGCAATTCTTTCTCTAAAAAATGATAATCATTCTATTGATGAAATTGCAAAACTGCTTGACCTGACTCAAGATGAAATCACAGAATTTCTCAAAAATTCACCGTCCCAAAAAAAATAATTCAACACCTCCTTCGATTCCTCATCTTTTTCAAAATAATTCCATTAAAAACAACCATAGTTTATACAGAAAAGCCTATTTTCGCACTATCTTTATTAAGTCTAAATAGGCATACTACATGATTTCATTAAACTTGCTTCAAAAGGGCGCACTCGCTAAGGTACAAATACTTCCAAACGATGCGGAAGCCCGCCAATTATTGCTTACGCATGGTATCCATCCTGGTAAGCAAATTAGACTTTTACAATGCTTCCCATCACAGGATTTATCCCTTATCACCTGCAATGGAAGAAAATTAGCCATCCGTCGAGCTGATTTAGCCTCGATTCAGGTAGAACCAATGAATGAGTAAAACAATCTTACTGGCTGGAAATCCTAACGTAGGAAAATCCAGCCTCTTTAATTTATTAACCGGACTTAAGCAACATACAGGAAACTACGAAGGGGTTACCGTAGAAAAAAAGACAGGACGCTACCGCGATTTTACCATCACGGATTTACCTGGACTAAAATCTCTATGGGCAGCTACCATCGATGAACAGATCTCCGCGCGCGCTATTCTCCAAGGTAAAAAAGACAACCAACCCATTATTTTTGTAGTCAGTGGTATCAAACTGGAAGAAGAGTTATTGCTCTTTACCCAAATTGCCGATCTACAAATTCCTATGATTTTAGTCATCAACTTTAAAGATGAACTAGCTGTCAATAATATTACCATCAATACCCAGTTACTTTCTGGCCGACTCAATTGTCCGGTACTCCTCTGTAATTCTCGTAATGGCGACGGACTTGAAGAAATAAAAGAGATTATTCATAAAAATAATTTTGCTATACCTACTGCTTTTGCATTGAGTCACTATGATGATTTTAGCAATGGTAATTACGGCAATGCTTACGAACCGCTAGTTCAAGCATGGGTTGGCGAACCTGCTGATACTAAACCAGACTTGGCCATTCGTGATCTTGAAAAAAGATATTTAGTGATTGGTCAATTATTAACAGATACGGTCGAAATCCCTACGCACGTAGAACAGCAAGAACGGAGCGATCGTCTAGACAAGGTTCTACTCCACCCTTTTTTCGGCACCTTAATTTTCCTAGGAATTCTGTTCATTATTTTCCAATCTATCTTTTCCTTTGCAGCTTATCCAATGGATCTAATTGACGGCGCTTTCGCATGGGCGAGCAGTAAGGCAGCCACCATTAATCCTAGTTGGTTGGGTGATTTGCTCGGCAACGGACTCATTCCTGGCCTTGGAGGAATTCTCATATTTATTCCTCAAATTGCCATCCTTTTTTTCTTCTTTGGACTCTTAGAAAGTACCGGATATATGTCTCGGATTTCCTTTCTTTCGGATAATTTATTAAAGAGGTTTGGGCTCAGCGGCTCTAGTGTCGTCCCCATTGTTTCAGGATTGGCCTGTGCGATTCCAGCGATTATGTCTGTACGAACGGTGGAACAAGAACGAGAAAGACTGGCCTTAATTATGGCCATACCTTTTATGACCTGCAGCGCACGTCTACCCGTTTATACGATTTTAATTGCCCTCATTTTTCCGGATGGATATCTCTGGGGAATATTTGGTTATAAAGGGATTGCGCTGTTCGGATTATACCTCCTAGGTACGGTTAGCACTTTAGGAGCTGCGTGGTTGATTTCCCGATGGAAAGAACCGACTACTGATCCAATCTGGATTATGGAAATGCCTCTTTATCGAAGTCCCCACTGGCGCCGTGTATTCAGTGATATGTTTTTAAAAACCAAATCTTTTGTCGTTGGAGCTGGAAAAATCATCTTATTATTTTCGCTTATCCTCTGGTTTCTATCATCTTTTAGTCCTCATGAACAGGGCTTTATCGACCAAAAAGTAGCTCAACAAACCGAAGTAGATGCTGCTTCCGTAGCGCTAGAATATTCTTATGCTGGTTATATTGGTAAAACAATCGAACCTATTATTGCCCCACTTGGATATGATTGGAAAATAGGAATCGCTCTGCTCTCTTCTTTTGCCGCCAGAGAGATTTTTGTAGGAACTTTAGCTACTATTTATAGCATTGGTTCAGAAGAAGAAGGAAGCGTGATCAATCGTTTACAAAGTGAAGTTAAACCAGGGACTAATCTTCCTCGTTTTGATATAGCCACCTGTCTATCCTTACTCTTGTTTTATGCCTTTGCGCTACAATGTATGAGTACGGTAGCAATTGTCCGAAGAGAGACAGGTAGTTGGAAATGGCCTTTAATTCAATTTGGAGCGATGCTTTTAGTTGCTTATTTTAGTGCTTTAATTAGTTATCAGCTATTCTCTTAAAGGGAATTAGGTTAATTTTTACAGGATATTGAAAAATTTGACAAAAGATGGTTCATTAACCATAAATTTATGATTAATTTGCCTTTTTTTGAAGCCAAGAAATATTGAATAGATAAATTAAGGCACTATTGCTTCCTATTTAATCGCCATTTCTAAAAATTAAACGCGATGTCAGAAAAGAACCCCGCCGCAACAAACGGCAGAATGTATGAAAATCCAATTTTGGAGAAGTTGACTGCAACTTCCCCAAGAATGATGATCCCTTTTCACCTCATCATCGCCTCTGGTTGTATTTACTGGGGCGTACAAACGGGATATTCAACTAATCCATTGACCATCGGACTACTCTTCTTAGCAGGAATGTTTTTTTGGACTTTCGCCGAATATGGTCTCCACCGTTGGATCTTTCATTTTGTTCATGATTCTCCAACGATGAAAACCGTTCATTATGCGATCCACGGATATCACCATAACCAACCAAGAGACGCAAAGCGTTTATACATGCCTCCAATCCCTGCCATCGTTATTCTTTTGGCTTTTTTCGGAATGTTTTACTTAGCAATGGCCGATGCTGCTTGGTTCTTCCTTCCTGGATTCGAAATTGGTTACCTAATGTACGCTTCTGTACACTACGGCGTACATACGCGTAAGGCGCCTAAACGCCTAAAGCACCTATGGCACCACCATGCTTTACACCACCACAAGTATCCAAACTTGGCTTTCGGTGTATCCAATACTTTTTGGGATAAGGTTTTTAGAACAATGCCTCCAGAAAGAAAGAAAATGTCTGCTTAGTATAAAAAAAGCCCGATTTTATCATCAGATAAAATCGGGCTTTTTTTTAAATGAATAATGCGCTGCTATCTTGTTTCTTTTTTAATGAATAATTAATAATGCCTTCGATCGGGTGGTTCTGTGTCAATACAATTCATGAATTGTATTGAAGGAAATACCCCTTCTCTTTTAGACCTATCTCCCTAGAATGAATTTTGAATTTGAATTTGATTTTGCGCTTGAATTTGAATTTGAAAATTTCCTAAAATTTTACCGTTATTCCCGCCTTAAAGTTTATCCCTACGTCATCTGCAAAATAACGCAGTCTATTTAGATAATCTCGATAAGAAACGTTGAGGGCGTTTTCTACTTTGGTAAAAAAGCGTAAGCGTAATTTAGCCAGTTGGATATCAGAAGCAAAACTTCCACCCAACAAATAATAAGCATCAGGAGGTAAGACCGTGACATTGTCGAAGTTAAAGTCTTGGCCAGGTTCTAGATTATTTTGTTTAAAAACATATTTATTTTCAATTTCAAAAACCATATTTTCAAAAACAATCTTATTTAATTTCACTTGTTTAGGGACTTCATACGCTAGCGAAAAATTAATTGCATTGGCGGGAATATTTATCAAAGGTAGATCATTGGTTAAATCTTTTCCTCGAATAAAACTATAAGATAAATTTGCATGAAAAGCAGGAAGTATTTGCCATTTTCCCGAAACGTCTAAACCATAAATACTGGCATCTGTCTGTTCATAGCTAAATACTGGAAAGGTTCCACGAAGGGTTATTCGCAATGAATCTTGAGGGTTTAAATAAATATAATCTTTGATCCGTTGATAATATCCTAAAACTTCAAAAGAAAAATGATCGTGTTCACTACCACTAAACGACAAAGTAGACTTGATAGATTGTTCTCTTTTTAAATTAATATCCCCTTCTTCAATCCCACTAACTCCTTGATGCAGACCACTGCTATATAATTCATTGATAGCAGGATTTCGAGTAGCCAAACCTAGATTACCCGTCAAACGCAGATTTGGACGAAAAAGATAAGTCCAACCAGCAGTGGCACTAAAATTATGAAAATTATTTTTAAATCGTTCAATCATGGGATCTGCCGTCCGAGTAATCGTGGCTACACTTTGTCGGAGATAATCATAACGAACACCTAGCTCCCAACGATTCTTTTTTACCTGCTTGGTTAATCGTAGAAAACTTCCAAACTCATTAGATAAATAATCTGGTATCAATGGCAAAACACCCGTATCAGGATTATTGGTATTATCAATAAAATTATATTGTATACCCGTGATAAAATCTAAGGATGATGAAAAACGGTGATGGTATTTACTACTAACCAACAAATTATATTGTTGTAAATTTAGCGCTGGAATACCACTTCGACCACCCCGACGAATATCAAATTCTTTCCGTACATTCAACTGACTAGCCACCAATGTTTCCAACCATCGATTATCGTTAAAAAAGTATTTACCTGTTAATTTTAAAAACTGATGATTCACCTGTTGCTTGGGCGAAGCTAATTCATAGCTAAAATTTTCTTCTGTAAAAAATGGAACCGCTCGTTCTAAAGCTCCTATCAAATCACTCGGACTACTAATATGCGATCCTCGTAAAACACCTAATTCAGTATTGAAAGAACTAAAATAAAGTGTCGTAAAAAATTTTGATGAAAAAGATTTTTCTAATTGTAAAGCCAAATTTATTTCTTGACTTCCGGTATTATTTAAAAAGTAATCTGCCGTTTTTTGGTCGCCTCGTTTTTTAAAAGTCCCATTAATCTTCCAAGCCAATCGAGTGGTATATTGTTTTAATTGTAGATTCGCACCATGCCCTCGACCGTTTGTTTCAAAAAAATAAGTACCCTTTCCATGCAAGTGTGGCTCTCGACCGATCGGTGCTGGCTCAACCATAACGATCCCACCTAAATTAGCACCAGCATATTCTAGTGCTGCCACTCCTTTAACTACTCGAATTTTATTGGCCACCAAAGCATCAATTTCTGGACTATGATCATTTCCCCATTGCTGTCCACTTTGTGCAACACCATTATTTAGAATAGTAATCCGATTACCAAACAACCCATGAATGACAGGCTTGGAAATTCCACTACCATTCTTTAGGGTACTCACCCCTGCGATGGATTCCAATAAAGAGGATAAATTTTTATTTGCGTTGTCAGTGATCGCTTGTTCCGAAATGGCTTGCGTACTTTGAGTAGTACTCGTTTGGGAGCTACCTTCTACGATCACATCTTCGAGTATATTATCGGAGTGTTCCATCGTGATACGTACGGTGGTATCTACGGTTAGTTGTACGAAAACATAGGCTGCTTCACAACCAACATGACTGATGGTCAAATGGTATTCGCCTGGACAAAGATTGGGAATTTGAAAGACGCCATGATGATCCGTTAGTACGCCTTGTTGTGTTTCAGTAATATAAATGTTAACCAATTCCAGTGGTTCTTCAGAATCGTGATCCGTCACCAATCCATCTAACTGGATACTACAATTTTGGGCCAATCCAAAGATTGGCCCAAAACATAAGAGGATAAAAAAAAAATAGTTTTTACTGGACATCAATGTCAAAAGTTACTTCAATATCTGTTTCTCCACCAGCATTCGTAATATCTCCATCCGCTACGTTTGCCGCATCTTTAGCTGGTTCATGTCTTAGAATGATCGTTAGCGTTCCACTTCCTACACTAGTAGTCGTTAGCGTGGTAGCGAGTCCAATTGGTCTACCCTCTACATCAGTGTCACCATACGCAACAGTCAACCCATCAACCGTTTGTGAAAAGAAAAACTGATGTTCCGCTCCTTCTTCAAGAACTTCTTCACCGATATCTTCGGCAGGAGTTTCTAATTCGTTTAATAAAGACATTGTACCTGTATAAGTAGTATTTTCAGATAAAATACCCGCTGTCTTAGTTGGAGCGTCTGGTCCATCACCATCTAAATCTTGGAAAGATAACACAACCGGAGTTCCACCACCATCAGGAGTAAGCGTATAAGTTAACGTAGTAATTAACTCAGGCGTTGGTGGAATTACTGGATCATCATCACAGGCACTGAAAGAAATAAGGATTGCTAATAAAGCAAAAATTGAAAAAGATGAAAATAACTTCATTTGTTTTATTTATTTATTTTTAATAAAAATCAAAACTAAATTATTAGTTTCTATTTAGTATTAAAACCGTATAGAATTTTAAGAATTATTACCTAGGAATGACTATTCCAACCCAAGTAAATCACTTACGCCAACTGGACGCACCACATTAAAACCTTCGCCAAATTTAGCATTAATATAGCGTCCGTGAATTCGATTTTTAGCTTTAATGGATTCAAAAAAATCTTCTCCAGAAATTGGTGTTTGTGGTCCTTTGGTTTTTCCTTTTGGATCGAAAAACTGGGTTTTATACGCGAGGATACATTCCAACTTCTTTTCCAAATAAGGAGTAATATCAACAACTAAATCAGGATGTAAAGTATGATCTTGAATATAATGATAAACAACTTTGGGTCGCCAAGCTTTTTGTTTTTCTCCATCCTTCTTGGTTTCTACTTTACGCAGTCCCGACAAAAAGCAAGCATCTGTGATCAACTTGGCAGCTCGACCATGATCAGGGTGTCGGTCACTCAACGCATTTGCCAATACGATATCCGGCTGACAACTTCGGATCACTTTAATGATTTTCTTTTTATTTTTTTTACTAAAATCAAAAAAGCCGTCTCCAATATTTAAGGTCTTTCGGAAACTAGCACCCATAATTTTAGCGGAAGCCAATCCTTCTTTTTTTCGTGTTTTGGCAGTTCCACGCGTTCCCATTTCTCCTTGCGTTAGATCTAGTAATCCAACAGTATATCCCAGATCGATATGCCGCAACAAGGTTCCACAACAACTTAATTCCACGTCATCAGGATGGACACCGATGGCTAATATATTTACTTTCATGTTTTGGTAGTTTGTAAAACTAGGCTTCTAGTAATTTTTCGATGGCTTTTTTTATTTTTTTACCATTAGGATTTGTAATACTTAAAAAATAATCAACAACTTTTCCATTCTTATCGACGAGGTATTTATGGAAATTCCATTTAGGTTTAGAAGAAACAGCTCCGTTTTTGGATTTGTCAGATAAGAAGTCATATAAAGGATGAACGCCACTGCCTTTCACTTTTATTTTATTAAAAATAGGATAAGACGCTTCGTATTTCGTTACACAAAACTGCGCAATCGCTGCTCCTTCCAACGGCTCTTGCCCCGCAAAATCATTGCTAGGAAAAGCAAGGACTTCTAATCCTTGATCCTTGTATTGGGCATAAACTGCTTCCATGTCTTTTAACTGTGGTGTAAAACCACATTTAGAAGCGGTATTAACAACCAATAAAACTTTACCAGCATAGTTTTTTAAATCCACGATGGCACCTGTGGTATCTTCCACTTGGAATTGATGAATTGAGTTTGACATAATTTTTATTAAATACAACAAAAGAAGGCAAAAATAGTTAAAAAGGAGATGGGTTGGGTGGGCATTTTAAATATGTCTTCTTTTACGCTCTTAATCTATTTTGATTTGCAATCGTTTGCCTAATCCTTCGACAATCTTCTTTAAAGTCATTAATTCTATTCCCGATTTTTCATTTTCAATTCTAGAGATATAGTGTTTTGATGTTCCACTTTTTTCTGCTAATTGCTCTTGAGTTAATCCTAATTCTTTTCTTGCTTGTTTAATCATTAAACCAATCAATAAATTTCTACTTGAATCTATTTCGCTATTATCATATAGCACAATAGGATCTAGGTCAAAATACTGATCCATCTTATTACCTTGATCGTCCTTTGATTCAAATTTAATATTTTCCCAAACAAAACTTCCATCAATAATTTTAAATTTTTTAAACTCTTTGATCTCTTCTAATAATGGATAGGCAATATGTCCTTTTTTTATTTTCCATTTCTCAAATAGCTTTTTAAAATCAATTATTCTTGATTCTCCATTATTAAAAAGACAGGTCACTTTATACCCCTTTGTCTGATGAATTTTCACTATTTTTTTTATACTTCTCATTCTATTTCGGATTATATTCTTCCCATTTTTGAATTAAGTAACCTTTATTTTTTGACGCCCACTCAATCACTTTTTTTCTTTGTTTTTTTGGTAAACTCCCTGAATATGTTTCTAAAGAATCAATTATTATCAACTCCTGATATTCAGCAAAAATAGCATGAAAGTGTGGTGGATTATGATCAAAAAAATACATGTAAATTTTGATTGAATCAATAATCTTGATTACTGGCATTCGTAGTTTTCTTTAATTTTATCAAAAATAAGAAAAGTTGACGAATTCGTCAACTTTTCTTATTTATTTTAATCTTTATTTGAATAGAATTATTTTCATACCATAGCTTATTTAACCTACTCGACATAAAGAAGCTGTTTAAAGTTAATACAAAATGACTACAGACAAGTCATTGATTATCAGTACTTCACAAATTTATCGACACCGTAGCTTTGGCTACGAATCTCAA